>JAJSAJ010000916.1 GCA_024274855.1 Planctomycetota bacterium
TCACACAAACAACCTAACACACGCCTGCCGAACGGGGGGCTGGCGAGGGCGTTTTTGACCCGAATTGCCAAGCTGGCTCCTGGGCGGCATAATACGTGGTTAACACAGTTTTTCCACTCTCTTTTTTCGGGCGCTCGACGAAACCATGGACGACAAACTGCTCTACACCGCGGTCACATTTGACGATGTTCTGTTGCTTCCTGCGTACAGTGAAGTCGTCCCCTCGGACGTGGACGTGACGACCAAGTTGACGCGGCGGATCGCTTTGAATCTCCCTTTGGTCAGTTCGCCCATGGACACGGTCACCGAATCCGCCATGGCGATTGCGTTGGCAAAGTGCGGTGGTTTGGGAGTGATTCACAAGAACATGTCGATCACATCCCAGACTGAGGAGGTTCACAAGGTCAAGCGCAGCGCCAACGGGATCATCGTGGACCCCGTCACACTGCCCCCAAACGTCCCAGTCTCCCAGGCTCAACAAATGATGGACATCCAGAACGTATCGGGGATCCCGATCACTGAGCCGGACGGACAATTAGTTGGAATTTTAACGCGGCGGGATTTGCGGTTTCTCGAGGACAAAAACCTGCAGATTTCCGAGGTTATGACGTGTGAGAACCTTGTAACGGCCACGGGGGCTGTAACGCTTGAGCAAGCTGAGCGAATTTTAACGGCGAAAAAGGTGGAGAAACTTCTGCTGGTTGACGAATCTAACAAACTAACGGGCCTCATCACGATCAAAGACATTGACATGATGAATCGGTATCCGAAGGCTTGTAAAGACAAGCTGGGCAGGTTGCGGGTCGGCGCAGCCGTTGGGGTACTCGATTTTGATCGAGCGGAGAGTCTGATTGAGAAGGATGTAGATGTCCTGGTTGTCGACAGTGCTCACGGGCACTCGGCCAACGTCCTGGAGACGATTCGGCAAATCAAGCAGCGTTGGGACATTGAGGTCATTGCGGGAAACGTAGCGACCAGACAGGGATGTGAGGATTTACTGAAAGCGGGCGCTGACGCGATCAAGGTAGGAATTGGACCTGGGTCGATCTGTACGACGCGAGTGATCAGTGGCGTCGGTGTTCCGCAGATCACAGCGATCTATCAGGCTGCCCAGGCAGCCAAGCCGTACGACGTGCCGGTGATAGCAGATGGCGGGATTCGATTTTCGGGAGACATAACGAAGGCGATCGCCGCGGGCGCGCATTGTGTGATGATTGGTGGGCTGTTTGCCGGTCTGGCGGAGAGTCCGGGTCAGACGATTCTGTACCAGGGTCGCACATTCAAGTCGTATCGCGGAATGGGCTCACTCGGTGCCATGGTTATGGGCTCGAGCGAGCGATATCGTCAGGCGGACATTGCCTCGTCGGAGCAGGGAAGCGGAAAACTTGTACCAGAAGGCGTCGAGGGACGAGTACCCTTCAAGGGCCCTTTGAACGACTATGCGTATCAGCTGATCGGAGGTTTGCGAGCCGGAATGGGTTATTGCGGCACGCGAACAATTCACCAGCTGCGAACGGACGCGAAGTTTATTCAGGTGACGCCGGCCAGTGTTAGAGAGAGTAATCCTCATGACATTGCAATTACGCAGGAATCGCCCAACTACAGCCAAGAGTATCCCACAGGTGGAGAAACGGGCTGAGTCTCGCAGGCAGATTCACCTCTGGCATGCCGTGGTCGGCATCGCAGCATTGTTATCGTTCAGTGGACCGCTTCAGGCAGACCAACCGGCAAGCAGATCACTTCGAGCGACCTGGGTACAGCGATCCGCGACGCCGAGCA
>JAJSAJ010000917.1 GCA_024274855.1 Planctomycetota bacterium
AGCAGGTGGAATCAAATCCTACTCGTGCGGGTCCAAGCCGGTACGAAAATCTTCACTCGAAGCTCATTGAGCCTACGAGCCAGGGTCGAGCGGTAACAATCGGCGACGGAGGGGCCAGGTGAAGAGAGTCCGGGAGGTGTCGCGTTTCGGCTCGGATGGTGGGCTAAGCTCCGTAACCTGATGAAGCCCTGGGAGACAATCCGCTCTCTCGCGTGTCGGCACTTGGTTACGACACGTGGACCATCGGAGTGCCTGGTGGCATCGCCTGGACAAAATGGCTGACAACATTGACCGGTGAAAGTCCTACTTCGTCTGCAATGCAAGCAACTCCCTTCGGGGAGCAACGCAAAGCGGTAAGGCCAACCTATAAGTCGATGACGAAATGGGCGGCTCATGCGATGGAACGTGGAAGGCGCCTGGCCTCTCGCGTGAAAGGATGGCAGCTCCTCCGGAGTAGTCTCGTATCGCAGCGATCCGCGACGAAAGGAAGGACCGCGACAAAACGAGGGAGTGGCTCATCAGCAGCACGCTCTCCCGTGAAAGTATCGACGACTCAAACAAGACATGGAGAAAGTTAGCCGGTGACTGCGACCGCAACAGGTCCGCCTGTTCCTCTTTCAGGAAACCCACCGTCGCTAAGAACGTCTTCCAACACTTGTGCGAGAACTCGATCGACCAGACGATCCGCAGGATCAACGCAAGGAAAGTAAATGGCAAAAGGGAAACGTAAAGTCTATAGCCTGACGGGAAGGATTACCTCCAAGCTGGTGTACGAAGCTTGGCGTGCAGTACGACGAAGAGGTGCTTCGGCGCCTGCTCAATAAGATCTTCGAGGCGAAGTTTCATGATCATTCGTATGGCTTCCGGCCTGGACGAAGTTGCCATCAAGCGGTGGAGAAAGTCATGGAGATCGGACAGCAAGGGTACCGCTATGTACTCGACGCTGACATTTCTGGTTTCTTCGATAATCTGTCTCATACCGCTGTGATGCGTGAGCTGTCTGACGTGATCGCCGACGGCAACATCTTGCAACTGGTAGAGAAGTTCCTCAAGGCGGGAGTAATGGAAGGCGGCAGGGTGCGACCGACGCGAGTCGGCACACCCCAAGGTGGCGTCGTTTCGCCGTTGCTCGCCAACATTGCACTAAACGTACTCGATTGGCATCTCCACAATCACGGCTTTCGCTTCGTACGCTACGCCGATGACTTCGTGGTGCTCTGCAAAACCGAGCACGAAGCCAAAGAGGCTTTGGCCCTGGTCGAACATCTGTTAGCGGACCAACTCGGACTCGCCTTGAGCCCAGAGAAGACGAAGATATCGAGGTTCCACAAAGGTTTTACCTTTTTAGGCTTCGACATCAAGTCGCGATTCGTGAGGATGCGAGCCAAGTCATTGGAGAACTTTAAAACCAAAGTTCGCGAGATTACCCGACGCAGTCACAACCTGGACGCTGATATGATCACGAGACTAAACCGCGTCATCCGAGGCACCGCGAATTACTTCGCGACGCCATGGTCACACTGCGGCGATACATTCCGCAGTCTGGATCGATGGATACGCATGAGACTCCGGTGCATGAAATTCAAACGGAAATCGCAGGTGGATAACGTGCGAGTCCGACTGAAGCACTTCAAGCATATGGACTTACTTTCACTGAGCGACATACGGACCCTACGTGTAGCAGGATAGGATGGTTCCCCTAATACGGGGCGATTTACGCGGGACCGCCCAGTGCGGGAAAGCCGCACGCTGGTAAATATGAGGAATTGACCTCATTGCGATAACGGGGAGGGAGTGGCGACTGCCACTCCCTTACCCGCTGA
>JAJSAJ010000918.1 GCA_024274855.1 Planctomycetota bacterium
ACCCGCTGCCACTGCCTCCGTTTCCCGACAAGGCGGCCATTGCCAAGGACCGTGAAGCGGCAGCGAAGACGGTTGCAGCAATCGGTCGTCTCGTTAAGCAGGTTCCACAGATGAACAAGGCGATGTTGGCGACGCAGCCACCATTGGCCGCTCCGGTCGGTCCGGAGGATCAGCCGTGGATGGCCTATGCTGCGGCGAAGAACACTGCGTATGTGAATGAGTATTTGCGACAAGAGAAGCCCAATCCCATTTTGGCCAAGATGGCGAATATGTTTAGTGCTTATCAGCAAGAGAATGCGAGCTCGTTTAACAACGCCGTTGCCGATTATCGGTCGTTGCTCGTCAGTAAACCCCCAATGGGTTTCGATCCTCGGATTATAGACCTTGAGTCGCGTTTCAATCATTTCTCGCCATTCTATAACCTGATTCCACTCTATGGGATTGGACTATTGCTGACCCTGTTTGGCTGGCTGGCATTACCAATGCCTCGCCTGTCGGAACTGATGAGGAGTTCGGCTTTCTGGGTGGTGTTACTTGCCTGCGTTGTTCACGCAATTGCGTTGGCGGCGCGTGTGGCGATTTCCGGTCGACCGCCCGTGACGAACCTCTACTCGTCGGCCGTTTTCATCGGGTGGGGGTGTGTTCTGATTGGATTGTTCTTGGAATGGTTGTTCCGTTTGGGGATCGGTAATCTATTGGCGACCGTGACTGGAATCGGTGCCTTGATTGTTGCTCATTTTCTGGCCGGCGGCGGCGATACGATTCGTGTGCTTCAGGCGGTGTTGGACACGCAGTTTTGGTTAACCACGCACGTCCTGACCGTGGCCCTGGGGTATTCGGCGACATTCTTGGCCGGAGCGATAGGCATTGTCCTGATTTTCTGGCGTCTGCTGGGCAAGTCGTTGTTACGGATTGTTGACCGTTGGAGTCAGGCGAAGCGAGCACCTCGATCCTCTGACGACCTGCAGGCCCGCTGTGAGGATGTGCAAAAGATTCTGGGCACCATGATCTTTGGCACAATTTGCTTTGGCGCCTTTATGAGTTTCGTCGGTACCGTGCTGGGCGGGCTTTGGGCTGATGACTCCTGGGGACGTTGCTGGGGTTGGGATCCCAAAGAAAATGGAGCGTTGGTTATTGTTATGTGGAATACGCTCGTTCTGCATGCCCGCGGCGCAAAGCTCGTCAAGGATCGCGGCTTGGCACTGTTGGCGATCGCCGGCAATATCGTGACTGCATGGTCGTGGTTCGGTGTGAATGAGTTGGGTGTTGGCTTGCATTCGTATGGTTTCACCGAAGGTGCGGCGAGGGCTCTGCTGTTCTTCTGGATCAGCCAGCTCATAATCATTGCAATTGGGATGATTCCCGTGTTCGCAGGATGGTTTCGTGGACGCCCGTCCCGCAGCTTAAGTGGTTGATCCGACTTGGCATCGATGTCGTGCCGGCGTGCGAGTAGGAGAGAGGGGCGTGACAGAGTAGCCGAATGACAGGTGGTCGACTGAACGAGAGAAAGCGTGGAACACTAATCAGCACTTTTCTTCACTAATCCAGATCGAAGACTCAAGCGGGCGTTCTGAACGCGTCTGCCCGTCTCACTCGGCACTGAACTTGCAGCTTTTTCTTTAACGATCATGGCCAAGCGGCTAAGGGCACGCTGTACCAAGGTGGTATTACCGATCCGAGCGTCGTTTGGCGCAACAGTGAATGGCGGTGCTCGTACCCACGAATCACTGAGGTTTGCCCATGGCACACGTACCCGGTGTCCTGAAAAAGGGAGTGTCTCTCGTACTGCTTGGTGTCGGGATCCTCCTGATAATGATCGGTCTGTTGACATGGTTTGGTTCGTCGATTCCACGTGAATACACATTGACAATCGCGGCGGGCGAGCGGGCAAAAACAAGGTATCAGCTTGCTCGCTATCTTGTTCGCAAGGGGCGGCATTTCGGGCTCAAGCTCGAAACGGTTGACACCGTCGGATCACTTGAAGTCCTCAAGGAGGTACAACATGGCAAGGTCGACGTGGCCCTTGTACAAGGTGGGATTCGCATGCGTTCGCATGCGAATATTCGGCAAGTGGCATGTTTAAATGTGGAACCGCTTCAGTTGCTGGTCCGACGCGAACTTGCCGACGCTTGCCGAAGAGATCTCGGTGCGTTGGCTGGGAAGTCTGTCAATCTCAGTACTCCGGAGAGTGGAACGTTTCTGTTGGCGACCGCAGTGCTGCGTTTCGCAGAACTAGTGCCTCGAAAACGGCCGGGAGAAGGAGGCTATGTTCCCTTGACACAAAGTGTTCGAGCGATCCAAACGCGGATTGACGCCATTCGAGCGGCTGAACCTGGCGACCGCCAGAGCCTGGTTTCTCAGTTGCCCGATGCGGTGTTTCTGGTTTCAACCCTCCCCTCCGTTGTTGTTCGCAATCTCGTCGAAGTCGCGAATTATCGGCTTGTCCCTCTTCCCTATTCCAAAGCATTTTCCGTTGTTTCACTCAACGAGGAAGTGTCGGGCCGAAATCGTATTGAACATATGATGGTGCTCAAGACCGAGATTCCCGCATTCACGTATGGCGTCAGTCCCGCAGTGCCGGCCAAGCCTTGTGAGACGATCGGCGCTCACCAGGTTATTGTGGCTAACAAGAATGTGTCGCCTTACGCTATCGAGCGACTGTTGGAGGTGATCTATGGAGGGACACTCAATCATCTTTACAAGCCGCCGCCATTGGAGCGTGTGGTTCCCCAATTTGACTGGCATGCTGGAGCCGTGGCGTTTCGTGACCGCAATCACCCCCTGGTTCGAGTCGAATTGATCGAGACACTCCGGCGAGTAACGACGATTCTTGCATCCATACTCACCGGGCTATTTGCACTATATGGATTCTATCGCTGGCGGCAAGTGCTGCGTTTCAAGGCTTACTTCGCGGAAGTTGCCGAGATTGAGGCAGCCGCGAGACACGCGCTCCACGGGCAATCGGATGGGGCGTCAACCGTGGATCAGCTCAGGCAGTTGACCGTGCGAATTGATTCCACGCGTAATCGAGCGGTTGAGGATTTTGCCGACGGGTATTTTCGCGGTGAATCGGTCGTGGTGGCGCTGCTGTATTACATCAATTCAACGCAACAATCACTACATCAAGAGTTGACGGATCTGATGGACAAGAGGTGACGGACGAGAATACCGCCTGTTGTCCCCTGTCGATTGAACGGGGTGCATGATTCGGCTGCAGCGGCCGTTCCTGGCAGATAGAAGGTTCACGAGTCGCTCTCCCACACCGAATGTGCGTGTAAGATTATCCAGCCATGCAAACGCGGGAAAAGCGTCCATTGATATTGAGAAGCGTCAGTAACTCTTTCAACAGCTCTTGGCCGATCAGCAAATTAAGGGAGGTGAATTATGTGTGGACAAATGATCCGACGGACTCTCCAACTGGGAATCGTTCTTTTTCTCTTCGTACCATCGGTGGTCTGTGGGCAAGGGAGCGGAGCGCGCGGCGGTGCGGGAAAACCGGCGTTGCAGCCACACCCCAATCTGGATCCGCACGCCGTGGAGAGTTACATCACTATCGAGGGGCGGGCCGAAGTCCGGGTCCAGCCGACCAGCATTCGTGTCGTGTTGGCTCTGACCACCGAGTCCGCAACCGCCTCGGGCTGTTACGAATCCAATCAGACAAAGGAACGAGCCTATCTGAAAGCGTTGCTGGACTCAGGTGTTGGCCAGGAGAAGATCGCGTTTGACTTCATCTCCATGCTACCCGTCTACAAGTGGGTGATCGAAGAGCAGGAAGGTCAGAAGCTGGCCGTGGAGAAACCATCCGGTTACCACATGCAAACCAATGTTCATATTGAAGTCCCAACGGAAGCTCAGGCTCAAGTGGTCATTCGGGAAGCTTTCAAGCTGGAGATTTCGGATGTGATTGCCTTTGACTACTGGACCAAAGAGATCGATAGGTACAAGGAAGAAGCTCGGGAAAAGGCTCTGCGGATCGTGCGAAAGAAGGCGGATCTATTGCTCGGTGCCTTGTTCGAAGAAAAACCCAAGCCGATTAATCTGGACGAGAGCACTCGAGTCGTCTATCCGAAGTCGCTGTACGTTTCCTTCAAGAATGACTATAGTCAGAGATACGAGTCCCGGTCCTACTCCTCGAACCAAAGAAACATTCCGCGAATCCTCGCGTTCAGGCCTAAGAACACCTATTACCATGGTTTCTTCGAGGAGACTGACGAGCAGAGCGCAAACCTGCCGATCCACCCGGAAATTTCTGTTGTCTCGACCGTCAGGTTTTACTACGCAGCTCCCGGCAGCAAAGGAAAGAAGAAAACTTCCGACGCAAAAGGGAAATGAGTGAAAGTCCAGGTGCCGCGCAATCCTTGTGGGGGCGTCGGAGGCTGGCCGCCCTTACTTGCGTGCGGAGGTCGTGCTGCTCAGGAAGACTGCCCGTTCTACCCCGGAATTCTAAGGAGTTCGTAGCGAGGAGCCGTAAATCGAGGCGGATGCGAGGAAATGGGCGCGTCGTCTGTGCAGCATATCGTTGACGCGGAAGATTGGCGGTAATTTGGTCGTTTTGCGGTTTAGCGGGTCGGAATCCGTGTTCATTGTGCCTTCGCCATATCGGGCCTCTTTCCGTAGGGAAAGACCACGGTTTGTATGTACTCATTCGTCATCCATTTCTTGTACCGTGGGTCTGTTTTCCAGCGGTCGTAACGATCCTCGACTTTCCTGACGAGTTCCTCGTCGAGGACCGTTTGCCCGGCACGAGACGCCGTGACATGCCCACCGGTCACGCCGGTCGTGTTAAAGACAACTTGGTAGGATTCTTCTCTGAGTGTGATTGTCGTGCCGGCGGTTGTCGAGCTGGTCACGAGCGCGATGTTGGCCGGTTTCAGTTTGTTCGTTGCTCCCAATTGCAGCACGTGAAGAAAGTGTGCTTCCCCGGCGATCTTCGTCGGTGAGATCTCGATACGCCAGCCACCCACTCCTTCGAGCCCTCCATTCTTGCGTTTCGCCAGAAGATCATAGGTTGCGTCAGTCGGCCCGTAATTGATGCCGTTGACTTCGAAGTCGTGCCATTTACCGCCGATCGTCCGAACAACGCGGGCGTCTTGCTTTGGCAGCAGTGTCGTTGTCATCATGTCGCTTGTTCCGTTTGAGATGCGGAACACATCCCCTGCGGTGTGCACGAAGTGTCCACCGGGATGATCCTCTGGCGAGGCGGGTGCCGGCAGTGTTTTGCCGTCCCAAACCGGTTTCTTGTAAGCGTGCAAGTTCCATATGATTTCCAGCTTTGGATCCGTGGGTAGCACGCGGTCGAAAATAACGAACACGTTCGGTTTCAGGTAGACGAACTGCCGTGTGATCTTCTTGACGCGGCCCGGCGGGTAGGAGCGGGTCGCGTCGCCGCAGGTATAATCGTAGATTGGGGACGTTGAATAGGCGGTGATATTGCCATCTTGAAGCGTGCTTTGAATTCGGGTGACTCCCTTGATCCCCCACGCCTTGTACCATTTAGGATCTTGCGTGACCATCTGTCCTCCGCGCAAGGCCACGTCGACGATTCGGTTCTGGTATCCCCGATGCGCCAACCTTTCTCTGCCGACAGTAATCGAATTGTGGGCCACGGTTTGCTTGCCGTAATTGTGAACGTTGCTCGGTCGTTCCATCTTCCAGACTTTTTCATTCACGCTGTGAACGCATCCGGTGTCGGGTGCGAGGTAGCCATGTTTGTAGATGATGAAGTGGAGATTGTCGGCGTTGTTGCGCCCACCGTAGCCGTCAATCTCTCCGAAGCGTCCGCATCGGAACAGTGCAATCGTCGCGTCTTCGGTCCAGTCGGATCGCATGATGACATGGCCGTTAATGGGAAAGAGCCGCGTTTCTGGAAACTGTTGTGGCGGCACCGACGGGATCGAGGGATCAAGCCAGAGGAGCCTTCCGACCAGACCGTAGGTATGCTCCTCGCCCACTCGCCATTTCGGCATTGGCCAGTTGCCGATAAACTCTCGCTCCCACCATTGTCCCAGGCCGTCATGGTTCCGCGTGATGTCGAGCATGATGTAGCTTTCGCCGGCGTGTTTTTGGGGTGTCAATGCCTGGAAGTGCCAGGGGCTCATCGTGACGCCGATCCGAATCACCTGGCGTGAACGCTGCCATGGCAGATAGTGGTAGACGTACCATGCCGGCGTGTTGCGTGCGAAATCACAGCGCGCGATGATGTCCTGTCCTGTTGCGTGGGTCCAACCCATCATTGCGGCGAACTCGGCGCTGAAGAAATGCTCGCCATTGTAGCCATGTCCCATGGGACTGCCGCCGCGTCCAGCGCTCCAGCGATTGTTGTAGTCGAGTCGCCGAACGATTTCGTCATTGTACGATGATGTGAGGTAGGGAGTGATTTCGTCGTCCAGGCCGTTGCCCCAGGCAGCAAGGCAGTGGAGCAATCGAGGACGCCAGCGGTTTGCCTTGATTCGCGAGAGGATCATTTGCGCCTGATCGGCGCGCTCGGTACGTGTCATGGTCTCGGCGACCATGTCAAAGGCAAACGTCCATGCCGGGTCCCAGTTGGCATTGCCCAAATGTGTTCTGGCCAGATCGGCGTATTCTCTATCTCCCGTAAGTTGATAGAGCGTCGCCAACAGTAGAGGCTTGGCTTTGCCGAGTTTCACCAGATCGCGCGCCTGCTCGAGGTACCTCTGAATCTCCGGAGACTCAAGTCGCGCTCGAATAGCGGGCAGTTGTGCACGCGTGACCATCAGCCGCGGGTATTCACCATTCACCAGCGGTGAATTGCCGGAAATATCGAGCTTGCCAATGCCGGTCAGTTCCTGGGCCGAC
>JAJSAJ010000919.1 GCA_024274855.1 Planctomycetota bacterium
ATGCGAGAAAAAGCCACCGGCACGTTCCATGTCCATTTTGACGGAGCGGGTGGAAACATCGGTGCCGGCAAATGGAACGACGGGTCGCCGCCCTACCGCCAGATCCTCGCGGATCGTCTGGCCGCCGGCATGAAAAAGGCTTGGGAGTCGATGCGACGTGTACCGATCAAGGCCGCGGATCTCCAGTGGACGGTGGAACCGGTTGTTCTGCCGCTGAGCGAAAGTGTCGTCGTTGCCGAACTCGAGAAGAGTCTGGACGATCCGAAAGTCAAGTACAAGGGCGAAATTGCCAAGATCTTGACTTGGGCTCGGCGTTGCCAGGCCGGTGATCCGATCGACATTGCGTGTCTTCGTCTCGGACCGGCACGCGTACTTCATATGCCCGGTGAACTGTGTGTCGAATACCAACTTGCGGCCCAACAGATGCGTTCTGATTTGTTTGTTGCGATGGCCGCCTATGGTGAATACGCGCCCGGCTATATCTGCCCGACTATCGCCTATCCGCAAGGCGGTTATGAAGCGAGTGCGCGGGCCAGCCACGTGGCTCCGGAAGTCGAACCGGTCCTGGTCCATGCCATGCGCAAGCTGCTGCAATCGGACAACCCGGTCACCGCCTCCGAAATGCAGCCTGAAACGAAGACGCGACGCGACGAGCGGATGCGTTGGTGGCGCGAAGCACGATTCGGCATGTTCGTCCACTGGGGACTCTACTCGGGATTGGCCGGCACCTGGGAAGGAAAACCGGTTGGCCGGCGGGGCGGCATGGAGTGGATCCAGCAACGGGTCAAGGTCGATACGGATACCTACGCCAAGCAGGCCATTCCACGGTTCAAGCCGAAGCCCGGATTCGCACGCCAATGGGCCCGATTGGCAAAACAGGCCGGTTGTCGCTACGTCGTATTCACGACGAAGCATCACGAGGGATTCGCGCTGCACGATTCAAAAGTCAGCGACTACGACGCCGGATCGATTCTGCATCGTGATCTGGTCAAGGAAATCGTCGATGCTTGCCGGGCCGAGGGATTGCGAGTTGGCTTCTATCATTCGGTAATCGACTGGCACCACGATCAGTATGCGTATGCTTTGTCCAAGCAGTTACCGCATCCGTTGAAAGGCAAACCCTACCCGAATGGAAAACGTGATCATTCGAAGTACATTAATTATCTGCACGCCGAAGTTCGCGAGTTGACGACCAACTACGGACCGATCGACATCATGTGGTGGGACTACAGTTCCGTCGATTTTCAAGGCGATCGTGCATGGCACGCCTCAAAATTGATCCGGGACGTTCGCCGTCGACAACCGGCGATTATCATGAACAACCGCCTTTATCGAATCCCCGAAGCCGGTTTCACCGGAATGGGTACCGCCGCCATCTCCACGCAGCTCGATTCGAAATATGGCGACTTCATCACGCCTGAACAGCATATTCCCGCGACCGGCATTCCCGACGTCGATTGGGAAACCTGTATGACGATGAACACGACGTGGGGGTATAGCGACCATGATCATGCATGGAAGTCGAACGAGACGCTGATTCGCAACTTGATCGACATCGCGAGCAAAGGCGGGAACTATTTGCTGAACATCGGGCCGAAGGGAGACGGTGGTATACCAACACCGAGTGTTGATGCGATGCGTGCGATTGGCAAGTGGATGAAAGTGAACAGCGAGTCGATCTACGCGACGACCTCGAGCCCGTTTGAAAAACTCGACTGGGGACGCTGTACAAAGAAGAAGCTCGCCAACG
>JAJSAJ010000920.1 GCA_024274855.1 Planctomycetota bacterium
AGCGAAACAACGCTCGCGGGAAACGCGATGATGTTTCGTTCCGAGAGTATGTTGAATGGTTGCGTTGCATGCCAACCTCCTTTTTTAGATGGGGCTGTCTTCAAATGACCGAATGCGATTTTGCACTAGGGTTGGTATTGGCCTGCGGTAACACTCTAGCCAAATGGCAAGTAAATATACTGGTTCCGGATATTTGGACCACTGAAGAAGGTGTAGGATCGAGATCGATGAGACACCGCATTCAGTGGAGGCATCGTCGCGTTGTTCCCCCGTGACTATCTCCCTAACGATTGCGTGTGTCGAGAGAGCTGGTGATTTGTGAGGGTCGTTTCTTCAAGCCAAGCGTCGAGTCTGACGATCGAACCGATGGTGTCTCATGGTTTCCTTCCGCATCAGACGATCTACAGATCTTTCCACCACGTGAGGGCATCCGCTACCTGCGCTGGTGATGCCGCTTGCCACAATCGCACCGTACCATACCTGTCGCCCGACAATAGAGTGCGTCCATCGGGTGACAAGGCAATGGACTGAACCGCACTCGTGTGGCCGCGAAGTCGCAACCGTTGCTGTCCACTTGCCACATCCCAAAGCCGTACCGTGTTGTCGCCATGGGCGGCAAACAAGATCTCGCTGTCAGGCGAAAAGGTAAGTGAATATACGGATCTGGCTGACATGATCACTTGCGGCTCTGGCTTGGCTTCCGAGAGGTCCCAAAGACAAAGGGCTCTCTCGTGCTCCTGAGCTCCTGTGGCCAACAACTTGCCATTGGGGGAAAATACGATGCACAGAATCGTATCCCGGTGGGCGAGGAGTGAACGTACCGGTTCGCGCCTTGCCAGGTCCCAGAGTACTACGCGACCATCTTCTCCTCCGGACGCAAGAAACCGTCCGTCCGCGGAAACGGCAACACAAGCCACTGCAACTTGATACCCTGACGGCATCCTTTTCTGTCTGTTGGGATCCCGGAGACTCTGTATGATTATCGATCCGTCTTGCCGGCCGATGATGAGTTCGTCCATCGCGTCGTTGAATACGAGGCTGGTGACTCCGCCAATCTCGTACGAAGCTGTTTTCCGCGAATCATTGAGGTCCCATAGGTTGATTGAGCGAGCGCCACCGACAGCCATTCTTAGGTTCCGGGAAACTGCCAGACACTGGATATCCATTGCCTCCGAGATAACGGTCTGTTCCGTCCAATCCTGGGTGCTGCGGACAACAGCCTTGTTTCGTTCGCGACTGTCAAGAGAGACCATTCCACGTCCATTGGGCAGAAAGGCCATTTTGTATCCGCGGCAGAATGGCTCTGCGGCCGCGACTGAAAAAGACGTATTGGCAACGATGTCACTTTCCGCGGCCACATCCCAAATCAGAACATGGTAGTCCACTCCAGCGGAAGCGAGTTTATCTCCGCTTGGAGAGAATGCGCATGAATGGCCACCGAACGAGTGCCCTTTCAGTTCATCCATTTCTTCGTAATTCCGAAGATTCCAGAGTTTCACAGTACCGTCGCGACTTGCGGACGCCAGCACATTCCGCCCCGGACAAAATGAAACACTCCGCACTTCGTCCGTATGCGTGGACAACGTGGACAGCAACGTTAAAGCCTTGGGTTGTGACGGGCCCAGGCTGTGCACGCGTAGTTCGCGAGCGACCAAGGGGAGCGGCCCAACCGCAATCATGTTCGCTATTTGGGTGTGGCTCTGCCACGTCTGCTTGCGGGTTCTACTACAACCGTAAAGGCGAACGGTCCAATCGCCGCATCCCGCAGCCAACATATTTCCGTCCGCGGAGAAGGCCAAAGACCAGATCCGCTGCAGCTTTCTGTTATGCGAACGTGGCGAGGGCGGAGCTATCGCGTCAATTCGGGCACCAGCCTTTACATCCCAGATGGAAATAACACCATCATTTGTGCCGGATGCCAACAGCTTGCCATCTGGCGAGAACTGAACGGCCCAGACTTCCCCCCGCAGGTCAAACGACCTGACGACTCTTTCACGATCCAGGTCCCATAGAATCACTTTGCTTCCGGCCCCCGCAGCCAAAATGTCTCCATTCGGAGAAAAGGCAACCTCCCGCACAGTCCCCGGGTGGCTTGGCAGTTGTGTGGATCGCGATTCACTCAAATCGTGGACCACCACCGTTTTTAAATCTGAACTGGCGTGGGCAAGTTTGCTTCCGTCTGCTGAAAAAGCGACAAACGGATAGAATTCACTTCGGCGACATGCGAAGGTCTTGCGTGACTGAAGCGTGGTGAGGTCAAATAACTCCACGGAACCGTGTGCATAGGCGACTGCCAACGTCTGGCGGTCCGGCGAAAACAATACCTCATGAGCTTTGTCGACAACGCGGATGTGATCTGCCTGCATTGTTTTCTGGCACAGATGCCAGAGGCAATACCACTCGAATCCACGCGTTGGACTGTCCCGGTACTCTGCGAGAACAGCCAAGACGCGGCGCACGTTGTTTTCCTCAAAAGCTTGCATTGCCACATTCATGTCGGCCAAATACTGCTGGTGTCTGCGAGCCTTCGATTGTTGTTTCAATAGGCGCACAGCTTTTTCTGCTCTGATGCGAGACTCAACGGCAAGCTCGCGGTCCCTTTCGGACGCCTCTTTGTCATGCTTTGCCTCATTTTCCGCCGCCTCCGCACGCTCTTGCGCCATTTCCTTGTCCTTGATTTCTCCTTCCAGTTTAGAATTGATGTCAACGACCTCAAGCAGACTTACCGTGGCGACGACGATACCAATCACAAGTGCCGCCAACACCGTCAGCGCCGTTCCCGCCGCTGCTTGGTGCCGCCGAACGAACTTCCTGACTCGATAAACGGGCGAATGGGGGTGAGCCTCAACGGCCTCTTGATCGAGAAATCTCTGAATATCGGCGGCAAAGTCGCCCGCGCTTTCGTAACGCCGGCCGCGTTCCTTCTCCAGCGACTTCAACACAATCCAGTCCAAGTCACCTCGAATCAGTCGTTGCAAGGCATTCGGCTCAATATTGCGGTGCTTGGCAATCGCCGTTAGGTGTTCACCTGCCGTGCTGAGTCGCAGGCTTGGTCTGAGTGGTTCCGTCTCTTTGATGATCCGTTGGATCTCGGCGTAGCCGGCTTCTCGTAAAGTTTCAGGCGCTAGCGGAGTGCCACCAGTCAGCAACTCGTATAATAGAACGCCCAGCGAGTAGACGTCGCTGCGCGTGTCGACATCAAGACCACTTATTTCTGCTTGCTCCGGGCTCATGTACTGAGCCGTTCCAATCATCTGTCCAAAAGCGGTGAACAACGTCTTCTCAGTCAGTCGTTGGTGCAATGCTTTCGAAACGCCGAAGTCAATGACGCGTGGTACCGGCTTCCCGTCGTGCAGCGTCACCATAATGTTCGACGGCTTCAGATCCCGGTGAATGATCCCTTTCTGATGTGCGTGCTGAACGGCACGACAAACATCGATAAACAAGGTCAAGCGTCCCTCGGTCGATAACGTATTGTTGTCGCAGTATTCGGTGATCGGTACACCCTTGACGAGTTCCATCACGAAGTACGGTCGACCGCTCTCGCTAACGCCGCCGTCAAGAATGTGGGCGATGTTCGCGTGATCCATCAGGGCCAGCGCCTGCCGCTCCGCCTCGAAGCGTGCCACGACCGCATGGCTGTCCATGCCCGGCTTGATGACTTTCAATGCCACTTTGCGGATGACGGGTGTTTGCTGTTCCGCCATGAAGACAACGCCAAA
>JAJSAJ010000921.1 GCA_024274855.1 Planctomycetota bacterium
CCAAACGCTCGGCCCATTGGCGCCGATGATGCTCGCGGCACTGCGGACAATGGCGGTTGCCGCACGAGTTGAAATAGACGAACTGCTCGCCACACTCCGAACAGGCCCATGCATGCTGGCCCATGGCGGCCGTCCGGCAGCAGATCAGGTCGCGCAGCACGCGCTCTTGCCTGTGCAACAGGTCCTCTGACATGCCGCCGCGCCGTGCATGCTCCAAGTAGTCCAGGCCGAACTCGCGAATCACATGCGCCAGCGTCAGGTCATATCCGTAGCCTTCGCGCCGAGCACGCGTGAGACTCGCGGCGTCCAGCGAGTCTTCCGGATCGCGTGGTGCATCCTCCCACGGATCGAATACGGACGCCCACCACACCATCTTCGGAAGCCGCCTGCTTTAGCAGGTGGATCCGTCACAAAGTCGACCTAACGCCGCGACCGTCCTCCACCACACCATCTTCGGAAGCCGCCTGCTTCAGCAGGTGGAGCCGTCACACAGTACACCTAACGCCGGACGAGCCGAAAGCATCAAGAAGTGGGTGAACAAGTTCTTGTCGTTTTGCGCGGAATATGAACGCTAAGGATTCGCCAATCAAGACCCCCATGGGCTCGCCCCATGGGTGAATCAGTCTCGCAGCTAAGGAAGATCGCCGCATGAACGCCCCCCAGTTCGGGACGCGCGCTCCGGTGCCCATTAGCTTGAGAGACTTTGGTTCCCACGGGACAAGCCCGTGGGGGACCGGGACCGACGCAACGTCCCTCAAGTAAACGCGACAACAATTGATTCGGCGGTCGCGAACATCCGTTTTATTCAGGATCTGCTGGGTCACGAGTGCCTGTCGACCACCCAGATCTACACGCACGTGTCGATCGGCAAGTTGTGCGAGGTCCATCGCCAGACGCACCCGGCGCGGCCCAACCGCACGGACGACGCTTCGAACGGGGACCGGTCCGGACAGGATCCGTCGGCCGGTAGCGTGCCGCCGGAAGGCGGCCGGCTGCCGGATGTTCAAGACGCTTCCGGGGACGACCCGAACGACGACTGAAAGTCCGTGGACGCGTAGCGATTCTCACGGGAGTGTGCACAGGGTCCGGAACAGAGAAAGGCCAGGAAGGGAGTCCAGAGGGGGCGGCAATGATCGCCCCCTCTGGTCTGCGTGAGCGGCGAGAGTATGGGCGGCCGTCAGGCCGCCTTGCCGCCTCAAAACACTTCCGATTCTTCTTTGGATTCTCTTGGCAATCGTTTAGAATCAGTCGCAGTTCTTTGACATGATAAACAAGCCTCGCGCGCCCACGCGCGAGATACCGGTGGCGGCACCGGATGCCTGTCAGCGAGCCAAAACGACGATATACGTAGCACTGACGCGTCTGGAGCCCGGAAACCGCACTTGATGGTACTATTGGCACCGATGCCTGAGTGCTGAGTTGGGACGGTTCTTGAGCAGGGACCTGGTGGGATATGCGGATGGGACAAATCTAACCCACTACACAAAGGGGAACCCTGTTGCACGGCTGGATCCGAGTGGAAATGCATGCGGTGCTGGATGGTGCACGAAAGCTCAATGTCAAGTAAATTTCAGGGTTGTATTGGACGATCTTTGGGATTCATTTTCATTCGAGGGAAACTGCCCCAGTGAGGTGTATTTTTCACCAGCATATCGGCGGCGGATGTGGGCAACACTCGAAAGGGCGCTCGGGACGCCCGTCTGTTTGGGCGTTTACCTTTCTGTCGCCGGAGAGTGGTTTGACTGGGGAGAAAGTGGGTGCTTTGGTACTCAAACATGCAAACTACTAAGGAATCCACGTCGACAAGTGGATGAAATTCGTAATGTGTTTCGTGTCAACTCCACCTACAATGTGTTTTATCGACTTAGAATAGGTGGCCCTAAGTTCAGTTATCTTCCATTTACAATCGGCCAGGAGCCCTGTCATGTGACAGTTCGCAATGTTGAAGTTGAGGTTGTTCTTGGTATCTTCCAAGGCGTTTGCAGACCCGAAGTGTCTGATCCAACGTAGCTATTTCCTTGCGTTTCTAATTTGCTTAGCTTGAGAGTTGTTGCACATGTATGGGCTTCTTGCGATTGCTGTGTCTATGATTGTGGGAGGTCCCGCAAGCCCAACGCCGCCCTCCACAGCCCCACCTGAGTCGTTCTTGGGACAGGAGCTGCAGTGGGCCACCGTACCAACTCGATGTTGGGTTGTATGCCGGTCCACATTTTCGGGTCGCAGTGACGATACAGCGCTTGGCACGGTCCTCGTTTTCTTGGAACACCATGTTGTCGCTTACATGGCAGATGACTATGAGGTACACAGGATCACAAAATCGACATTTCGGAAGGATATATGGACATTGTGGCTTGTCGACCGGTTTAGCGGGACAGAAGGAAAGATGCTTCTTAGGTTCAAGGGCAGGGAATCTCTAACCATGAGTTGGCGTATTGGTACCGTGTGGCGTCCGAAGCGTCCAGAGCCTTCACTAGACGTGGGGCCTGGTTCTTTCGTTCAGACTTGCGTGCCATTTACGTCGCAAGTAGCCCTGCGTGATATTCAAGACAGCGGTGTTGACGGGAACCTCGTCACTGCACTGCGAAAACACTCGGAACCAAGTGAAAAGAGTTGCGATAATAGACCGCCAATCCGGTCAGCTGATAACGACACAATTGATAAGACCAAGGCAAGGAACTCAGAAAAGAAGACCATGATCACATTTCTGGGGCAGAAGATCGTCAAGAAAGACGCCCCTTCTCGATGCTGGTTCGTCTATCGTTCCATCGACAGTGGTTTCGAAGGCCAAAACGGCGCAGGCACAACCTTTGTGTTTCTGGAAAATGACATCATTGCGGGTATGGAAGATCAATTCGGGGTTTATCGAGTAACCAAGTCCTTGTTGAAAGATGGAACGTGGGAGATAAGCTTGGTTGACAGAGCCGATGGGTGCGAAGGTAAAATGCTGATGCGGTTTAAGGGAAGGCACTCGTTGGTCTTAAGTACTCGTTTCGCAAATTCTCTGATGGGCCCTCTTAACCCATCCATTCAGGAACGTTACAACTCACCTATCAGTATCTGCATACCGTTTCCGTCCCAAGCGGCCATCACTGAGATCCAGGCGGCAGGATGCCGTCCAAACAGGGTCGGTGGGCTTCCCCACGCGACCGTTTCAATACTGCTCGCTCCGTTCATTGCGAGCACGCGGGGAGAGGTCGAAGCAGATCACCAGCCTACGAGGGATTTTTCACGACGAGTTCTTAACAAAGGAGAAGAGTAGGAAAGCAGTTAGGCCATGACGGTAAGGAAGGCGCGTGGCGCAAGCGGCGAGGGAGTGACGGCAGAATCGCCAGTGACTCTATACTAAAGGGGAAAAGTAACGTGCGCGTCTTCTCCCCCGAAGCGCGCCGGAGCGAGGGGGAGCGGTGTTCGGGCAAGCGCGACACCGTCCGGCGCGTTGCCCAGCACACAATCGGTGACAGAAAGCCGTCATGTCAGTCCTTTTCCCCTCCGCACGTACGAACCGCCAGCCCGGTGGGTTGGCGGTCGATTCTCTAAACCGGCCGGTCCATGCTGCACCCGGATCTCTACACCGAAGGTGTTAGTCCTCATAGCCCAGGGTAGGCCGCGATAGCGGCCTACCCTGGGTGACGCGTTCCCATACGCCCCATCTACCCCAACGGGGGTTGCCGAGAACCCCAGGGACATTTCACGCTCCAGCAACCTCCTTGGGGTAGGGCCGAGTTTTGGGGGCACCGCAACTGGTTTGGCGGCGAGAACGATCCCACCGACTTTCTATTTGGCGGTGGAATAGGCGCGGGAATTGGCCCAGCACTGTGCTTTCCGACGATACCTGAGCTTCCAAGCGGAGGATGGATTTCAGATTATCTTCACGAGAATTA
>JAJSAJ010000922.1 GCA_024274855.1 Planctomycetota bacterium
AGTTCTTTCGGATGCCGCTTGTTGTTGTCAAGGATAAACCGCCGAACCCAATGGACGTAAGCCTCTTCTGTGCTGGCCGCCAGATGGCGGACTCGGAGCGCATCTCGCATCCGATCCAGAAGTTTGCGTTTCTGAGTGGGGGGAGTCGCAGGGTTCATCGCCGAGCCTCCATTGTGCGAGTTCTGACAGTGTATATGCCAATGCATGGTGTATATAATGACACTGCCGCGTCAAATTCGCGTAGTATTCTGCGTGTGCAGTCGTATTGCATCTCGCATCAGGGGTGATCACGGGAATCCATAAGTCACATCTATAAAATCACTTATGTCGCATCGGTAGAATTGTGTGGGCGCAGTTATCCGTCTGAAAACAGTCGGTCTATCCCAACGCGGTGCTTAGCACTCCGCCCAGCGACCAGACCTGCGCGCTGACCAGTTCGCTATACTGCGCGCAGCAAGCGGATAACTCCGCTACCCAACGCGGAGGAGAACCCATGAAAACACTTGCCTGCCAAGCGTTTAGAAGGTAGGTTCGGGATCAAATGATTTGCGCGCTCACCGGCTGAAACGAAGCGGGTCGGTCGAATAGGTCGCGCAGGATAATTACATATTCGCGGCTTCGGTGGCGTGTTTGATGGCCGGTAATCATTGGAGTACAATTGCGTCCATGGATACACCAACAATAATAGCTATTGAGAACCTCTCGGTCGCTGAAACGATTGCACTGATGGAACGTCTTTGGGACGATTTGTCTCGACGCCCAATGGATGTCGCGTCACCGGATTGGCATGGCGACATTCTGGACCGTCGACGTGCCGCTGTACGCGAGGGCAAAACTGCGTTCATTGAATGGGATGATGCGAAAAAGCGACTGCGGGAACGTCTCCAATGAAACTTCGGTTGTTGCCCGAGGCTGAACGTGACTTGGAAATTGGCGCGGACTTCTATGAATCTCAGAATACCGGACTTGGCACCTATTTCAACGATTGCTTGGCGTCGGATATCGAATCACTAAAACTGTACGCTGGCATCCACGAAAAGTACCGAGGTTTCTTTCGTGCATTGTCGAAACGTTTCCCGTTTGCAATATACTATGACATGAATGAGAACTGGGTCGAGATTTACGCCGTATTGGACTCTCGCCAAGATCCGCAAAAGATCGACGCCGTTCTGAAATCGCCGCGAACAAATCGTTGAACGGGCGCGGGCAGTTATCCGACATTTCAACATCAAGTCCTTCGGTTACGGCAGTTGGTTGCTTCGTGGTCTTCTCCGTAATGCCCGCCCCGTTAACTCCATCGTTGCCAGATCTGGAGAGATTGATATGAACCCAGAACTCTCTCGAATCCTCGACTTACCGCTTCCTGATCAGCTACAGCTCGTTGAGGACCTTTGGGATCACATTGCCGCTTCGAAAGAGCCTCTGCCAGTCCCAGATTGGCAGAAGGACGAACTAGATCGCCGGAAACGCAACTTTGAGGCAAATCCGGACTCGGCAATTCCCTGGGACGAGGCCAAGAAGCGGATTCGGCGACAATGATCGAGAAGGTGGTCATTCTTCCCGAGGCACTTGACGACCTCGTGGAATCGCGCACTTGGTATGAAGACCGTAGCGTCGGACTCGGTGATCGGTTTCTTGATCGTGTCAACGAGGGCATTGATCGCATTCGAAAGAACCCTGAGCTATATGAACGGGTGTACAAAGACTATCGACGCGCCATCGTGCATCGCTTTCCGTACGTGATATTCTACGAATTCAGTGTGGATACGATTACCGTTTACTCAGTCTGTCACAGTGCCCAAGACCCGCAGAAGTGGCGCAGACGTCTGTCTTGAATCGAGTCAGCAATTAACAAATCGTTCGTGCGGACGGCGGTCACGTCTTACGGTGGCGGAATGTCGTCCTCGCCGCCGCACAACGCAAACGTTCGTCGGACTACTCACATTGACTCGCAAGAAAGAGCCATCGGCGTACAATACGCCGCCGTGGCGCAGGTCGCACGTCGCGACGTCCCCCGATGGGTCGGCAATCGCAAGAATGCCCGAAGCGCGAGAGCACTCAATGAGCAATCCGACGGTCGGCACCTTGCAACTGCCAGAAGGCCTTGAACTTCGAAGATGCAATCCCGCATTCATTTGGGCAGACGATTCTCGCTATCTGGCGGTGCCCCAATGGATTCGCCACTTCGGACTCTTTCTACGACAACGTCTTGTGATTATTGACATCCACACACACAGCCTATGCGTCGCGCTTCACGCATTGGCTGCTAGAACCGAGAAGTTTTGTCAACGGGCGCCTCGAAGTTGCAATCAGCAGCTCGCTTGGAATATCGTGGATGAGACCGAAACCACTTGTAATCAACGTGCCCAATGTACTGAAAGACTTTATCCAACTTCCACTGCGGGGCACCAAACCGCCGACGAACAAATAAGGCTTTGACTTCTCGAGGAACGAGCCGAAGCTCAAGGCCTCTGTTCAACAAACCGGTGCACACGGGGCTGCGAGGCTTTCTGAAGTCAATTTCGGCGGCCGCGGACCGGTGACCTTGGCCGTTCGTCGTGGTAGGATGAAACGATGGACACAGTTTACATCGAGACGTCGATTGTCAGCCATGCGACCGCTTGGCCCAGTTCTGACATTCAGATCGCCGCGCTCCAACATCAATCGCGCAATTGGTGGTCAGTCGAACGGCCAAAATTCGAGCTCGTTACGTCGCAATTGGTGATTGACGAGGCATCTGCTGGCGATCCGTTAGCGGCGTCGGAACGTTTGAAGTTGCTCGATGGCTTGCCAACTGTGGCCATCAACGAAGATGTCCGAACTTTGGCTCGTGCAATAGTGTCTGCATCGATCATGCCGCAAAAGGCTGCTGCCGACGCACTTCACGTTGCCGCTGCCGCAGTGGCGGGAGTACAATACATACTGACATTGAATTGCAAACATATCGCAAATGCCCATGAGCTGCCTCGCGTTTATCGCCTTTTGGATGAACATGGATTTGGGCAATTATTGATATGTACGCCTGCTGAATTTCTCGGCGGAGAGGACGACGATGACAAGTAATCCTATTCTTGATGAACTGCACGCTGTGCGCGAACGGTTGCTAGCTGACGCAGGCGGAACGCTTGACGCATTGGTTGACCGCCTGCAAGCCGAAGAGCAACAGTCGGATCGTCCGCGTTTCAAACCCCGACGAACAAAGCGGTGCACCGGTGCGGCGAAGTCCGGCGAATCACAAATTGAGAGTCTCTCGTCGCCGCCCGGTGACCTTTGACGTTCTG
>JAJSAJ010000923.1 GCA_024274855.1 Planctomycetota bacterium
ACCACCCTCTGAATAATCGGCTGTCATCGTTTCAGAAGGAGAAACGGGCTTACCGCGGAGACGCGGTCGGCGCTGAGGATTAAGGATTGGTCAATCAATAACTGGCGCACTCTTCCGCGTACAGACCCCCATGGGCTCGCCCCATGGGTGAATCAGTCTCGCAGCTAAGGAGGATCGCCGCAGGAACGCCCCTCCCAGTAAACGCGACAACCATTGATCCGCCGGTCCTAAGGTTGAGGCATCGACGCGACAGTGAAGTGCCCGTGTCACAGCGAGTTCCCATCATCGATCCTCCGCGTCCTGCGGAAGATCCCGGATTGCGAGCTTGAGCTCTTTACTTCGACATCCTTTTCGCCGCTAGTTCCAAGGTGATCGCGTAATGGTCGGCTAGCTGGCATGCTGCCTGGCGGCAGTCGAACTGTAACTCGGCACGTTGTCGTGCGGTCCGGGCCACACGCTGACGAAACTCCGCGTCGTTCAGAAGTCGCTCGATCGACTCAGCCAACGCGATCGGCTGATCCGACGGCACGATAGACGCCGCCTCGATGCCGGGCGGAAAAATCTCTTCGGTCCCACCGACGCGCGTGGCGACGATCGCCACTCCGCTAGCCGCGGCTTCCAGCAGAACGCGTCCCAGAGGCTCCTGGCGTGCCGCATGCGCCAGCACGGTCAGTTCATTCAGCAATGACGCCACGTTTTCTCGCACACCAAGAAAGTGAACGTGGCCGGCCAATACGTCGTGACAGGCCACGTCATGCAGTTGCCGTTCGAACAATCGAGCCTCGTCTTTTTCCGAATAACGTTGTCCAACCAGAACAAAATGGACCTCCGAACGGCCCTGCACGACCACCATCCGTGCGGCCTGAAGCAGAACATCCGTCCCTTTGCGCATCCCGATCTGACCAATGCAACCAACCAGCTGGGCGCGCGGATCGATCTGAAGTTCGCGGTGCAAGTAGCCGGTTGGTTCACGCGGTCTGAACCGCTTCAAATCGACACCGTTGTGCACGACGTGAATGCGGTTTTCGTCAACACCAAGTGCTCTATACCACCGTTTCGTTGCGGCCGATACGGCTAACAACCGTTGATTGGTTCCGAGATCGGCAAGTGCCGTAGCGCTCAGTTTCATCATGTCGCGCAAATGACCGATTCCCGGCAGACCCATCTGGCAGGTAACGGGTCCCGCCAGGCGGCCCATCATAAGACTGTTTGCATGCACCAGTCTCGGTTTATGTCGCAGGATCGCCACTTTCAGCTGATCGCGAAGCTGGGGCAACGACAGTCGCCGACCTGCGGAATCGTGCAGGGAAAACTCGTAGTGAGGAACGCCGATCGATCCAAGCTTTCGTACCAAGGGGCCGTCGGGTGGGCACGCAACGGTCAGTTGGTATCCGGCCTTTTGCAGGTCGGGCAACACGGCTAGCAGCGAGCGTTCGCCACCGTTGAGTGATGTATATTCACAAAGCAAAAGAACGCGAGTCATGAGAAACCGAGGTAACCCATTCTTCTGGTTGGACCGAGACGAAGATAATTGAAAA
>JAJSAJ010000924.1 GCA_024274855.1 Planctomycetota bacterium
AGACGTTCACGGCGAGCGCCGGCACACCAGCAATCTCCTCTTTGTTACGCAGATTTTTGCAATCCAGTAGGGTGTGACCAGCTCGCCGCCGAGAGTTCTCCATCATGCGAGACGTTCACGGCGAGCGCCGGCACACCAGCAGTCGCGTGGCGAATGATAATGCGTATGGACGCGTGGTGACCGGATTCTGGTGTGCCGGCGTTCGCAATACCGGTGGTTGCCAGCTTCCGGTTGGGGGCCGCGACCGTGTCACGCCCTACATCCTAACCAATTCCAGTCCCGCCTGGCAGGCGGGACCACTTTGCCGGACCAGTGCGGCCGATCAACTCCCAAACGTAGCCTCGCCCCTGAGTGCGATAGCCTCTCGGGCTGCGTCCCGACCTTGACGGCGCGCCTGCTGGCTGGTATTTCAAGCCCATGCTCGATCGCGCACCGCTGAATATCGTCCTGTATCAGCCCGAGATTCCCCAGAATACCGGCAATATCGCACGCACGTGCGTGGCGATCGGTGCTAAGCTTTGGCTGGTCAAGCCATTGGGGTTCCGAATTGACGAAAAAAGCGTTCGTCGTGCCGGTCTGGACTATTGGCCCCATCTGTGTTGGGAGGTGGTCGATGACTGGCAGACGCTGCGGACCGGGATCCCCGATTGGCAGCCGTGGTATTTCTCGAAAACGGCCAGTCAGCACTATGCGTATGTCCGATACCAGGCTGGCGACGCGTTGGTCTTCGGGCCGGAAACTCGGGGCTTGCCCCGGACGTGGCTGGAACAGTGGCCGGACCGAACGGTTGGAATCCCGATTCGGCCCGAGGTGCGAAGCTTGAATCTGTCGAACGCGGTCGCGGTCGCGGCTTATGAAGTGCTGCGCCAATGGCGCGCCCCCGACCCGACAACCGGTAGCATTTCGTAAGGTGTGTCAGGGCTAAGGATTCGCCAACCAATAACTGTCGCCCTCTTCCGCGTACAGACCCCCGTGGGCTCGTCCCATGGGTGAATCAGTCTCGCAGCTAAGGAGGATCGCCGCACGAACGCCACCGAGTAAACGCGACAACAATTGATCCGCCGGTCCTTACGCGAACTTCGATCGCCACGGGGGCACCATGACCGCCGAGTGACGGCACACCGGGTATGCTCAATGCATCCGATACGAGTAGATCGGAAGGTGGCGGTAATAGACCTCGAGCATATACGTGCAAAGGCATGTCATGTAGAGTCGTCCGCCGTAATTGCCCCAGCGATCATTATCAGCGGGCCAGCTTCCCTTTTCCTTGCCGGTCATCACCTGATGTTTGGGCACCGAGTCGCGCATGCCGCGATTCCACTGGTCCCATGCATCGCCTTCCATGTGGTGGCAGACCTGAGTTGCATAGTACCAATAGTATGAATTCGGCTCGTCCCAATTGATGGGGTTCTCCAAGATAAAGGCGACACCTTCGGCCAATTTTGGATTGTCGTGCCGCCAACCCAGGTATTGACGGCAAAGTAGCCCTTCGGCAGTCATCGAAGGGGTGAAGCCCTTTCGGATCGCCTGGTATTTGTAGAACGAGCCTCCGTACATGGCAACCGAGTCCAGGTAGTCCCGGATGCGCTGCAACGTCGGACTCGGGACATCCAACCCGGCCATCATCGCACTCTGTAACCCCATCACAAACCAGCCGGTTACGGACGTGTCCGATTCGACGCCCGGTTGATAACGCCATCCGCCCTCCTTGGACTGGATCTTGACGGCATAATCGATCGCCTTTTGCGCGGGGCGTTTGAACAGCGAGTCTTTGGTCATGCCGTA
>JAJSAJ010000925.1 GCA_024274855.1 Planctomycetota bacterium
TATCTTCAGGCGGCCGTGTCGCATCTGTCGTGGCTGTTGTCACGAGACTATGGGATCACTTCTTCCTTGAAGCTGGTTGGCGATCGGTTCGGCCTGGACGCGCGGCAGCGTCTGGCGGTGCGACGATCGGCTTGTTCCGATCTGGCACGTGACCGACGTACTGAGCATCGATTGCAGGCAGACCAGGTTTCTGGCCGAGTGCTTGACATCGACGGATTTAATCTGTTGACTACCGTGGAAGCCGCTTTGGCGGGCGGCGTGCTGCTGGGCGGTCGTGACGGCTGCTTGCGAGACATGGCCAGCGTGCATGGCAGCTATCGCAAGGTAGAAGAAACGATGCCCGCGTTGGAGGCTGTTGGGCAGGTCCTCGCATTGCTGCAACCGGCCGACTGTACGTGGTGGCTGGACCGTCCAGTTTCCAATAGCGGTCGCCTCAGCCGCTTGATCTTGGCGTTGGCCAACAGGAGAGATTGGCAGTGGGACACACAACTGGTCTTTGATCCTGACCGTCCCTTGAAGGTTTCATCGAATGTCGTGGTTACTGCGGACAGCGTCATTTTGGACGCTGCGGCAGCATGGTTCGATTTGGCATCGGTCGTCGTTGCTCGTGTGGCCCGCGATGCATGGATTGTGCCTCTTGCCGATTGAGAAACCGGCAAGGGAATTTCTTACTTCGACCAACTGTCCAGCACCTTGCATTACTAACTTCAAAGATCGTTAAGATTTTGACAACGTTCTAGCGACGACACGATCAAGGTTGTTGCGGCTTTGCCGCCCGGTGATAGGAGAGGCTTTTGGTCGTTCAGGTGCGGGACCGGGAGCAGGAACGACTGCACAATCAGGTCGAGTTTCCCTTTGGGAGAGGGGCAACGGGAGACGCACCATACCACACTCAATTTCCATCGCCGACGGACAGAATTCCTCGGATCCTTGTCGTTACTTGAACGCCATGCGGGTTCCGCATACGATTCAGGCGACTAGAACGAGCGTGGAATAGATGCCGTTTTTCCGTAACCGTTCACGGAATGTAGGTCGCCGGTTCGCTTCCAAGGGGTCAGACCCATTTTCGGCGACAAAATGCGTTCGCGTAAAGAAACGCTTGCTCCGCCGAAAATTGCGTCAGACCCCAGCGGCGTGAACGGCTACGTTTTTTCTTTGGAGTGTCCGCATGTGCCGCTGCCACTAATGTTTGTGTGAGATATGTCGAAGTCATTATTGCCGTTCCTAAAGGTCGAGCTGACACCAAAGGAAAACGCGAGACGATTGCCGTTTCGTCTCGGTGGTTTGGCTCGTCGAAGACTTGGCAGGCGGCGTAATGGTATTTCCGCTGTGTTGGTGTCGGGCCTGTTTCACGCCGTTCTTTTCCTTGTTCTGGCGTTATTCGCGGTAAGCACGATGGTCGGTCGAGATATGGTCCTGGTCAGTATGGGCTTTGTTTCCGGACACGAGTTACCGGATGCGGAAGTTGTGGTTGACATCGAGGCTCCGGAGGAACAGAATCTCGACGACGAGTTGCCGGTCGAAGTCGAAATGCCGGGGATCGAGCAGCTTGGTGTGCAGATCGACTTTCCACTCGACCGGCGTGAAGCGAACTCACCGCAGCCGAACGAGAAGGACTCCATGGATCCCGAAAATGATCTCGGAGGCCCCGTATCGAATCCGGCTGAAATTGCCAAGGAAGCGTCCACGGTCGAAGGGGCCGTTGATACCGTGACCGGGCGAATTCAGGGCCAACTTGACAAGGGCGATTTGCTGGTCGTGTGGTTGCTAGACGCATCACGAAGCCTCGTTAACGATCGACGCCGTGTCGCGGATCGATTGGAACCGTTCTTCGCTGAGATTGCAGCGCGACGTGGCGACGCAGCCAAGCATCAACTACTGAATGCTGTCGTATCATTCGGAAAGAACATGCGGCAGCAAGTCGAACCGACAACTTCGGTTCGCCGAGTTGTTGGGGCGGTTGAGAAGCTTCCAATCGACACGTCGGGCGTGGAGAATGTGTTTTCCGCGATCAAAGGGTGTTTGCGAGACTACCGGAAAATCCGCGGTCGCAAGCAACTGATGATTGTCATCTGGACGGATGAGACGGGGGACGACACGCAGCGAGTGGAGGAAGTCATTGCGCTCTGTCGTGCCCAGGGTGTGATGGTTTGTGTTGTCGGGCCGTCGGCCATTCTCGGGGCCGAGATGGGATTGGATTCGTACCAAGATCCCGTGACAAACGTTGTTTTCCAGTTACCGGTGAAGCGAGGCCCTGATTCAGCATTGCCTGAACGAATCGATTTGGGGTACTGGTTTCGCACGCGACCGCCGCGAGTCGATGGGAGGATATGGCGAAACACGGATCTTCCCTCGTGGTACGGTGGCCCTCATTTGACAGGAATGACCTCCAGTTTCAGCCCTCATGCACTGACTCGCCTGGCCGCGAAGACAGGCGGTATTTACACGATCTTCGATCGACCGGAAGACCGAGGCCCATTTAGGTCGGACGTTATGCGCAAGTACGCTCCGGACTATCAGTCGACTGAGAAGTACTTAAAGATGCTCGCATCACATCCACTGCGCCAAGCGGTGCACGAGGCAGTGGCAGTGACCGCCGGAAAAGACCTGATGCCTCCGGAGACGATGCTGTTTGTCATCCGCGACGAGCTTCAACCATCTCGGTTCCAACGGCCCTACATGAGTCCTGCCCAGTTCGCTCGGAAACTGCGCTCAAGTCGTCGGACGCTTCAGCGCAAGGCCGATCTCAAGGCCCGCATTGTCGAAGAAGCATTGGCTTGCTTGGGTGCGGATGGCAATCCTGATCGGTATCTCGAATACGAGTTTTCCCAGGAGACGTCACCTCGCTGGCGAGCCTGGTACGACTTGTCACGAGGGCGTTTGTTGGCGACTAGCGTGCGATTGGAGGAGTATCGACTGGCGCTCGATGAAATCGCTCAGATCGGCAGCTTGAAGAGCACGACCAATCATGTGATCCTGCTTCCTTCGACGCGGATGAGGTCCGGATCGGACTTCGAGGCTCGAGCAACCGAGGCACGGCGCCTGTTGAATCGGTGTGTTGCGGACCACCCAACGACTCCTTGGGCCTATCTGGCCGAACGGGAGCTTGCCAACGGATTCGGGATATTTATTCGCCAAGTGGCGCTGACCCTCGTTCCGTCCGGCCCGACTGCCGGCCGTGGCTAATTGCCGAAACTGTAATATCTGGCGATTCATGCGGGTGTCAAGGAAGTTGATCAGATCGTGTGCCCGGCACGAGCCGCAGCTCGAACTCGCCCACGCCCATTCGGTTGCCGTAGGCACTGCGAGTGATATCGAGTCGGACTTTGTCGGTTACCACGGAGGGAAAAGCGTGGGCAACCCAGCCGGCTTGTTGGTTGTCCTTGATCGCCACGACCTGTTTCCACTGTCCATCCAGGTGCACACTGATGCTGTAGTCGAGGCTGCGATAATGGCCCGGATTCAGCTGGTGAAACAGTACGGCCCGATTGATCTTCTCCGGTTGGGCAAACGTCAGTTCCAGCCACGCCTGTTTCGGGTTGTTTTTCCGGGTCAACCAGTAGCCTTCGGGCTCCTTGACGTTTCCATCGACGGCCTTGGCCGCATTCCAGCCGCGGCTTTCTTCATCGCTGGCTTTGACCGAGGCGACGTCGATTCTCTTGCCCGTTCGTGCGAGAGCCGCACGGCGTCGTTGCTTTTCCAGTTGTTCGGTGGCAGCATCCGCATAACTTCTGAGATTAGCGATCAATCGTTTCCAACGCGGGTGTCCGTTCGGTGTAGCCTCCTTGAGAGCCACCTCGGCCAATTTGCAGGCCTGCAAGCAGTTCCGTGGATCTTCACGTAACTTCCGAGTGCGAACCAGCGGCAGGACCTTCAGCAGTGCGAGAGCTGGTTCGGATCCACCGTAGAGTCGGCCCAGCCGTTGATCGACAAACTGTTCGACGGTCATTTTCGGATTCCACAAAAAAGCTTCCCAGGCGAGATAGAAGATCTCGACGTTGGCCCGGTCGGGTGCCAGCTCGCCATAAGTATCGAGCCCTTCAAACCCGGCGCCGGCCGCGTTACGGCAAATATCCAGGACGCTTTGGAGATAGAAGTCATCCTGTGTGTGTGTCGAGGAGTTGCACCAGTGCAGGTAGCCTACATTGTGTTTGGTCATCGGCCGCACGTCGGCTGGCCACCGTGAGGCCATGTGGGTTAACGTCCACTGGCAAATCGCATCTTTCGGGATCATCGAGATGAACTTGGGCGGGCTTCGCATCATCTCGGCATCGTAGCCGGTGTAAGTGGCATAGCTGAGCCAGGCTTCCGGTGCCAGTTTGCGCATCGTCTTGAGCGTAACCATGTGGGAGATGGCCATGTCCTTATAGTAGTCGGGCTCCTTCGATTGGATCGCGGCACGCGCCTTCTTGCACACGTCGCAGTGGCAAACCAGGAAATCACCCATCTCCAGGTTCACGCCGCCGATCTCGAAATTGTCGAACAACCACTTAGCGCCATCGTCGAGCCAATCCTGATTGGCTTTGTTAGACGGACAGGGCGAGTCTGTCGGCTTGCCGTCCCTGGCGATGGAACGTAGCTCTGGGTGTTTGGCCAACCAGGTGCCGGCATTGAATCGATGATCGCCTTCGAAGTAGTAGCCGGCGTAGCCGCTTGTGCCGACGCCGGGCAGGATACGTATGCCACGGCGACTGGCATAACGACATAACTCGCGACTCGCCTCGACGCCCCCATGCGTGTCGCGCAGGAATCCCCATATGATCAGGCCATTGAACTTGTGATCGGCCATGTAGTCGACACAGTGCTTATAGTCGATCAAGAAGGCCTCGGGACTCTTGCTGTAGGTGCCACCGCCACCCATCACTTTGCCAACTTTGCCCGATCCGCCCCAGTCCATGCGATGATCCCATGTCCAGAACCAACGATACTTCATTCGCGGGATTTGCCGAGTGTCACAGGAGCCGATCGAAACACCTTTGTTGGCCGGCGTAAGGTGCCAGTTGATCATGTCGGCCACGGCATGAATCGCTCCGTCCCGCCCGCCTCCGGCAAGGAGCAGCCAGTCGCGTCGGTCATGATGGATACGTTTGGCAATGTAGCCTTGAGAGGTCAGTGCTTGCGGCGATGCCTGCAGGCCGAGTGTGTCGCTGAGCTTCCGAATCCAGGAATTTGAGACGACACTGCCGACCAGCACGACACAGCCTTTCTTCGGCAGTGGCCCACTGTCTGCTTGCAGCACGTTAACTTGAACGCCCGAATGATCGGCCATCCACCGTCGCAGTCGATCACCCGCGAAGTCGTCGTCTTTGCCGGCCACGATCGTGCATCGGGCCTGACCATCGCGAACCAGCCACAGCGGTTGATCGGCATTTATGGATGGCGGTCGGGCGGCGTTCACGGTTCGCTGAACGAGCCAGGGTAGCATGCCGAATGCAACGATCGCCGCCAGCCACGTCTGCGTCCGTCGAAGTCTCATCATCCTCATCGTGTTCCTCCGCGAAGGCCGGACCTCGAGACACGCTCTGAGCACGCGGCGTATGTCTGCGGTGCCGATGTTACTTGACCGCCTTGACCTCGAGTGCCTGCTGGGGCGCCAGACTGAAATAGCTATCGAGTTCGTTCCCCAATTTGATCCAGACATCGTCGATCGCGCCCACCGGTGCTTGCTTGATATCGAGTCGCCACCATCCGGCATCCTGCGCCGCAACCGTGATTTTCCGGCGATCGACGGAGACCTGCGTGCAATCGAAGTCAGCGGCTTTCGTGCCACTTGGCGTGAACAGAGTTGCTACGGCCGTTTCGCCTGGCGGTGTTGCTTCGAGTGACAAATGAAACGAACGTATTTCCACGGGCACGCGAAAGTAGATAGGCGTCACTTTGCCCAGCAAGTGCAACCCTTGATCGGACAGGCTGCCATCGACGGCCCATTGGGCTCCTGTCACGTCGACCATAAACGACGCGCTTCCGGCGGAAATGGCTACGTGATAGTACGGGCTGTCTTGGCTATTCAGGCGGATCGGTTCCTCGGTGTTGAGCATGCCGCTGGCAATCTGTTTGCCATCAGCTTGATAGACGCGATAAGTTACCATTTGCCCCCGATTTGAAATGAGTCGGAAAGCGACTTGGACCGGTTGTTTTCCGGACGGCCGCAGTACCAGATGCTGGTCGCCTCGCAAGCGGAAGACCTTGTTTGGCACGGCATTGGCCGGTGGTGAGGCGGGTGTGACATCCAGCCTCTTGCCGATGTACGTCGGTCGTCTCGTAGCCATTGTCGGTTGCAATGCGATCGAGTCTCGGTTTTTATGGAGGAACCGGAAATAGTCCGCGTCCGACAAATAGAAAACCGATTTCGTGGGACGCTCCAGTAACCCGGCGTGGCGAAGATACCAATGGAACTCCGTAAGATTGTCACCGATCATCTTGAGCCGCGTCATCGATCCAGCGCCTTCGACCTTCGATTCGGCAGTTCGATAAAGACGCTCGATCTTCGGCCAGTTCTTTGCGTAGAGGTTCCGTTTCATGTCCGGAGTCAGCGTATAGCGCGCGTCGGAATGCTCCACGTAGTACCTTTCCGTTTCGGCATCTAGTAGCCTGAACATGCGGTTGATCTCAGCGCCTCCACGTCCATAGGCTTTCGTACAGTACTCATCGAACAACGCGTCGATATTCGCATCGGGATCCCACGCCAGGCGGGCGAGGATATAGTTGCGCGGACCGGCGCGTCCCCAGGCATCCGTGCCATAGACGTAGATCCCTTTGACTTTGGCGGCTTTCAGACGCGGGTAGATGAACTTCAAGATCTTCAGGCCGGGTGGATTCAATGCGCCAGTTTGCGTCTGAATGTTTGACGGCAAATCGTAGTACGACAGGTTGTCGGTAACTTGCGTCCATTGTTTTAACAGTCCCTCCCATTCGCGTTGCAGACTTGGGCGAAAAAGCGTGTACCCATAGTCAAAACTGGGAGCCCAGACGAGAAACACGTTGGGTGCCAGCCTAATCGGCTTCTTCGGTGGATAGACGTAGCACGAATAAACGTAGCCGGCCAGCGTCTTCTTCGGGAACTTCACGGCGACCAATTCGGCCACGGCGTTGTAGAAGGTCAGTATGGCCGGTGTTATCGACCGGTTGCCATGCGGATCGGTTTCGTACTGAGCGGAGCACCGCCGGCACTCGCAGAATCCTGCCGAATCGGACGGCGATAGCGAATAGCAAGTGGCCGTCGGATTCTGTTCGAAATAGCTGATGATCGAATCGGCATACGCCCGTATCAGGCCAGGATTGGTTATGCACAGCTTGTAGCGTCCGGTCGGTGGTACTCGAACTCCACCACGCTCGGCGAACCAATCGGCGTGTTTGTCTAAATGGAATGCTGGTATTGAGCGTCGCCAATTGTGTCCATGGTTCAAATACAAGCTCCAACCAAGCCTCTGTCGAGCGGACCACAGTTTCGTATCCGTACGTCGTTCCTGGATATAGGGTACGCGGCGATTCAGAAAACCAGGCGCATCGACCCGATCGATCTCAGGAACGGTGATGCGCGACGACTTGGGGACATAGTCGCCATGCTCGCCGGGCACCAGCCAGCGCACCCCCAAAACCTGTTCAATCCACGCATACACGCCGTTTCTTGTTCCTGTCGATATGCCCCCGCCCGGCGGTGTTGCTCCTCGGGCCGTATCGGGGCCGAAAATGAAGACATTCGGCCGCTTGGTTGCGATTCGATAACCTTCCACCGGGATGGCCTTCTTTGGGAATCTCGCGGCACGCATGGCCGCGTTGTTCCCCAAGCATATCATGGGCTGTCTGGGGTGCTTCACAATCGGTAGGGTCACACCAGTCACATCCAGCACGTACTTTTGCAATTCCGAAGCGGCCATTGCCACCGATGACGGCGCACCCTGCTCGAAGTAGATCACATAGTTGCTGGTCTGCTGGTTGACCAGTTCCAGCGTGGCCGCATGGGCTGAGGCGGCAGTTAGTATCAGCACGAGCATCAATCCAGAAGTCCACGCTCGCATGA
>JAJSAJ010000926.1 GCA_024274855.1 Planctomycetota bacterium
TAAGGGCCGGGAATCCGAGCTCGAACGGTCGGGATGATTTCACGAGGAATGAACTTGGCCAACATGTCATCCGTCGAGACCGGTGTGATCTGCTTGATCAACGAACTCGATACGTGGGCCAACTCTTCGTCTGCCATCAGGAAGATCGTTTCCACGTCATCAGCCAAATGGCGATTGGCCAGCATCATGGTGAACTCGGCCTAAACATCGGTCAGTGGCCGAATGCCTCGGATCATCACGTGCGCGTCACACCGGCGAACGAACTGAACGGCCAAACCGGTGAATGTAAGAACCTTGACATTGCAGCACGTCGCGGTGACTCGTTCAATCATCGCGACACGCTCTTGGGGCGTGAACAACGGGGCCTTTTTCGGGTTGATGCCGACCCCGATGATCAACTGGTCGACCAGGCGGCAACCTCGCTGAATCACATTGAGATGACCAAGTGTGATCGGGTCGAACGATCCGGTGTACACGGCCAAACGAAGCTGATTGTTTGATTCCATTTTCGAGGCTTCAGACATGTCACAAAACGGGCTTCACAAACTTTTTCTCAACACGCGCGCCGGGCAAAACGACAAGGTGTCCACTAGGGATCGACCAGACTGCTTTCGGCCGTTTCATAGAGCGCTTTGATCGGTGGTTTCCCCATATAGACTACAGTGATCGCGTAGAAACTGAGTTTCACAAGCGACAAACCCAACGTGAAAACGATGCCCACATATAACATCGTCGTCATGATCTTGGGGAATGCGCCCATCGGCCCCGCTCCACGCTCCGACATGTTTTGAAACATTTCACGCAACACCCCGGCATTCTCGGTCTGCATCATGATGTACAGCGTGGAGGAACAGAGCACGTACGCGACAGCGACAAGCGATGCGAGCATCAGCAATTTGCGACCCGCTGGCTTCAGTTTCAATGCTATCAACCCCCCGATCAACAGTGACAGTGCAGTGATGAACTGAACGCCCACCATCAGGATGCTCCATGGAAGGTATCGGCTGGCCGTTTCCTGCATTCGCGCTTGCATCCGCTGCTGAGTGTTCAACTCGGAAGGTGTTTGGGCATCAGGCGACACCGTAGGTGCCCCCGGCCCCACATTGTTGACCAGTTGTCCCAAAGCCAAACCTCCGGCACCGGCCAAGGCACCAAAGAGCCCCAGCCCACCAAGCACAGCTGCAATAATACAGATTGCTTTCAATGTTGACGGGACCGGTGACGCGTGTGCGGAAGCCTCGGGCAACTCGGCCCCCCGAGGTGGTGCATAATGATCGAAAGATGGTGGAATGCTGGACATGGAACTGTTTTGCTCGCGTTGCGTAGGTGGTAAAGCAAGTCGGATCGAGTATCTCATACAATTACGGCGATGTACATACGAGCCAAGCCGCCGGAATGCCAACTTGATTATGGCCGACCCCCATCATCCCCCGGCAAGTTGATTTTGCGTCCCGGAGGTGTCAAACGGCGTGGAATAGGTTACATTGCACCTTTTCGGCTCGGGAAGATCTACAGTCGTAGGCGTTTGATTCGGGGCCACAATGCAATGGGCTCGCTGCGGACGAGCGGCGGAAAGCCATTAAATTTGCCGGCAAATAGCCTGAAACCACCATGGAAGTGAACCAATTGGGGGCTCGCCAGGCTCACTGAGCACCCGGTTGTCACCGGCGATTGGGGGCCGAACAGCCGCAATCTGACACATTTAGCTGCGTATAATCCGAATTACTCCTGTAATTTGCCTTATTTTCCTGAGTGTCGCATCTTCGCTGTTTTCCGGGGCAAGCGGATGGGTGACATCCCGAATCGATGAATTATACTAGTTGGGGTATTCGTTTAGGGAAAACATTGTGAGTCAAGTTGCATACCCCTTGAGGACGCTTCGTATGCCCAAGGTTCTTTGTATGGCGGGGATGGTCATTGCCATCCTGATACTAGTGATTTTCCTGCTAGACCTTGCGCTGGCGTTCCCATTCGAGCGAATCAGTCTGTTCATGGATATCATGTTTGTGCTTTGCGCTGGGGGATTGGGGTTTCTAAGCTGGACGACATTGCGCGAGCAGGAATGACATCGAGGCGTGATGCAGATGGCCGGCAGCGGCGATTGTCAGGCCAGATTCCGGTTCGTGGATCGCGAAGCGGCGACCGCACGTGGGAACCCCGGACGCCCGTTTTACGAACAGGCTGGGAGGCGGGCACAATGGGGGTTCGGACGGGGTTCGGGCCATTGAGGCCCCGAGTGGTCCACACGCTCTTAGCGACGCGTGTCCAAGCGTGAAGCACGTCGGCAATTCCCGCTTGATTTCACCTGAACTTGAGACACACCTTTCGGCACTCACTGACAAAGACGTGACTCGAGTCTCTTCCCGGCACCGGCAAAGCCGAGCAACGGTTACCTGATTTGATGGTGGGCATGTGCTGATGGCAACCCAATCTTTGATATCGCGTCGAGCGATTCTTCGTTCTCTAGCTGGTATAGGGCCGACCGTGATGCTCGGTGGTCTGTTTTCCGAGCCGGTTCGAGCCGCCAAGCGTAACCCGAAATGGGAAAAAGCTATCACGCGAGGCCTGCAATGGGTTGCTCGCAACCAGTCATCCTTGGGACATTGGACGGCGGCCATGTACCCAACGGCGATGACCGCACTCGGCGGAACGGCATTGATTTGTTCGGGATCCACCACGACACAAGGCCCTTATGCACGGAACATTCGGCGGGCCGTCGACTATCTGATCTCCAAGTGTCGCTCGAATGGGCTGATCGGCGACCCGTTAACCGACAATCGGTACACCTACGGGCACGGCTTCTCGATGTTGTTTCTGTCGCAGGTGCTCGGCGAGGAGGAGGATGCGGAACGACGTGAAGAGTTGATTCAGGTCCTGTCGCGGGCGGTCGAGTTTAGTGGCAAGGCCCAGACGGCATCCGGCGGATGGGGCTATGTCAGTGCGAAAGACGGAAACAACTTCGACGAAGGGTCGACGACGATAACGCAAGTCCAGGGGCTGCGTGGGTGTCGTAATGCGGGTATTCCGGTACCCGGTGAGGTGATCGATCGTGCGAAGCAGTACATTTACAAATGCAAGAATGCCGATGGAGGCATCTCGTACAGCTCGCGCAATCGTGGAAGTTCGCGACCTGCGATTACTGCCGCGGCACTCGCATCTCTATTCAATGCGGGTGACTACGACAGCAAACAAGTGCCTCCCATGATGGAGTACTGCAAGAAAAACCTCTATCGCATCGGCGACGGATCTCGATCGTTTGGGCACTGGCACTACACCTACCTGTACTATTCCCAAGTTGTCTATCGGCAAGGGCGCGAGCTGTGGAACCCGTTTCGTGACAAACTTTGTGAGCGAATTATTGGACAACAGCAGAGTGACGGAGGTTGGACCGGAAACATCGGGCCGATCTATGTCACGTCATGCAACCTGATCATGTTACAGCTGGACAAGGCCTACTTGCCGATTTATCAGCGGTAGCAGCAGGTGGCCGGGCCAACGCCAGAAGGCTCACTTGTGTCGGCGTTCGCTGCCCGCATCGTCTAGGCCTAACAGCCAGTGCACGGCGAGCCGAATGCCGTGTCACCAAGACAAGACGGCGGCCCTCTGTCCGGTTCACCCGGATTCCATCTCCGCCAGCACGATAGCATCTACCCCCCCTTGCATGGTGGCTTGCCGAGCTTCCGCGTCCGGCGGGAACCCAAGTTCAACTAGTGCGCGGGTCGTCAATGGGCTGATACTGACCCGTTTTGATCGGCTGAACGCGTCACCAAACAAGCTGGCCAGCGATCGGGCGATCGCGGAACTTGTTACGGTAATCCAGTCGATCTTGTCCTGCTCGAGCTTCTCAACCACTTCAGCACCAGGGGTGGTGACATCCCGACTGGTATAGACAACCACTTGTGTTACGTTCGACCCGGCCGCGTGAAGGCGTTCGGCCAGGATTTCTCGACCCCGACTAGCCCGAACAAGCAGGAACCGCTGTCCGCTTCCCACCTCGACCAACGCATCGGCCAGATCTTCGGCTTGAAACCGTTGCGGTTGTACATCGACATGCAGGTGGTACGAATCCAGACAGGCTGCCGTCCCTGGACCAATTGCCGCCAGCCGCACATTGCCGAGCGCACGCAAATCAAGGCCGAGGACCGGCAACCGATTGAATAAAGCGCGCACTCCATTGGCACTGGAAAAAACGAGCCAATCAAACTGGTCCAAATGCCGTAATGCCGTATCGCATTCCGCCCACTGGGATGGTGGGGCGATTTCGATCGCAGGCTGCGCAATCGTGTCGGCTCCCTGCTGTTGCAGCAGCCGAGCAAGCTCGGCGGATTGGCCTGCCGGACGTGTGACCATGACCGTCCGTCCAAACAATGGACGCGATTCAAACCAGGACGCGGCCGGTGCCAGGCTCGATACGGCCCCGACAATCATGATGGCCGGAGGCCGCAATCCTCGAATCGTTTCGCACACTTGCCCCAGCGAGCAGGAGAGGGTCTGCTGATCTGGAAACGTGCTACGCCGGATGATCAATACCGGCGTGTCGGAAGGCTTGCCCGCTTTGATCAATGCGGACGTCCATGTGGGCGCGGATGTGACGCCCATGTAGAAAATCAGTGTGCCGGGAAACGACGCCAGACTGTCGAAATCGAGCGACTCGCCCCCCTGCCCTGCATGCTGTTGTCCAACAATCAAGGCAACAGCCGAGGCGTGTTGGCGGTGCGTGATCGGTACCTCGGCATAGCTGGCGGCCGCCAAGCCGGAGGTAACGCCGGGCACGATTTCAAACGGAACATCCGCCTGCCGCAACGCGGCAACCTCTTCCGCGACACGCGCGAACACAGCCGGGTCGCCACCTTTGAGTCGCACAACCGTATTGCCGGCCCGAGCCAACTCGATCAGCTTCGCATTGATCTCCGGTTGCGTCCAAATGCGACTTTGACCGTGCTTGCCCAGGCAGGCCAACTCGGCCCGCCCAGGTACGTGCTCCAAAATGTGCACGTTTACCAGGCAATCATACAGAACATGATCGGCCATCTGCAGACACTCGACGCCACGCAATGTGATCAGGCCCGGATCACCGGGGCCCGCACCGACCAAATAGACTTTTCCCATATCATCAGCTTCCCATTTTTTCACCGCATAGACCCCAGTGGCAGATCCGACCGCCCCGCCGAACAAAACGGCTATCCACGAATGCCCCCCCGTCATGGGGTACGAACGGCGCGCATCCTGCAAACTAAGACTCTAACGAGGCAGGGCCTCGAACCAATTGCGAGCGTGCCACGGGCGACACGCGGGGCAAACGCTTAGCGGTGGTCAGCCAAGCCAGCGTAAATGAAATAAACCCCTCAATTGTAGGTGTTTCTGCCGATCGGCCCAACCTGGCACTCCCGATTGGACTCGGTGCTCGCCGTTTTCGCAAGCCAGTATGGCCCATTCGTTTCCGAGGATTCTCCGCCCCCGCATCTGGACAAAACAGAATCGATTCGCCATAAAGATAGGTTCTCATGATCAACGACAATCGCTTGACTATCCAAGTGACTGCAGGACTATACCAGGAAACCCCTCGACGGAGGTATTTGACGAGTCATGCCGAACACCAAGAGTGCTACAAAGCGGCTTCGACAGAACGAAGTGAATCGCATGCGGAATCGTGCAAAGAAGTCGGCCTTGCGACTGCAACTGCGAAAAGTTCGTGAGGCCGTGGAGAAGGGCGAAATTGACAAAGCCGAGCAGGAGTACCGCACGGCAGCACGCCAGCTGGACCGTGCCAGTTCGCAAAACTTGCTCCATGCCAACACGGCAGCTCGATCCAAGTCTCGCCTGCAAAGCCTTATCAAGCGAGCCAAGAGCGTCCAGTCCGACAGCTGAGCCGATTATGGCACTGGTTCAGCATGCTAATCAAGCTGTGCCTACTAATTGACGCTATGTCGCCTAGTTGGCACTGTACCGAATAAATGACACTATGCCGAATAATAGGCACTGTGTCGAATAAGTGACACTACTTCGGTGACCTCAAGGTCTGGTAGTCGTTCACGGCCTTTGGCGGCGAACGGTTACAAATTCTGGCACGACGCGCGGCAATCGACGAGTCGTGTCGTGGCCGTCGTTCCGGATCGGGGTCGGGCATCACCAGTTCGCCCGGCCGCTTCGGATTGCGGTAACCGCTCTTCTTGCGAAAGACGTTCGTCGAACGCCCGCGTCGGCCCATGAAGTCGTTTGTTGTTGCCAGCGTTTCATGGCATCTGTGTTTTTGCGCTCACGCTCTGCGGAAGCCGAACCCGAAACGCGGAGACGCGTCGTCGGCCACTGGGCCCCGGGATGCTCGGCGAAGAGCCAGATGGTGATCGGGAATCGTCCGGCGATACTGGGACTACGTCCGCTTGGCCTTCCGGCACTTGGTTGCTACAGTACCCTGCAAGTCGTACGAGACGGTTGTTGGTGCGACCGGGTGGCTCGAGCCCTTTTCCATTTGGCTTGCGGTCTCGGCCATTGCCAGTTCGCCGCCACAACGTCCGAATCGTGAATCCAACTCTCATCTTTTGCGAAGGGAAAAAATATGTCCACTTTTGTTGCGATTGCCTATGATGATCCTCACAAGGCCGAGGAAGTTCGACTGGCATTGCTGAAGCTGCAACGCGAGTACTTGATCGATATGGAAGATGCCGTGGTGGCCGTCAAGAACGAAGAAGGCAAGATCAAACTGCATCAGGCAGTTAACCTGACGGCGGCCGGCGCCCTCTCGGGCGGTTTCTGGGGGACGCTGATCGGCCTGTTGTTTTTGAACCCGCTATTGGGTGCCGCAGTCGGTGCTTCCGCCGGCGCGGTGTCCGGCGCGCTGACCGATATCGGAATCAACGACGATTTCATGAAGAAGCTAGCTGCCGATCTGAAGAACAACTCGTCAGTTCTTTTCGTTCTGGTGCGCAAGGCCACACCTGATAAGGTGGTTGAAGAGATCAAGCAATTTGGTGGGAAGCTAGTGCAGACATCCCTGACCCATGAGGATGAAGCGAAACTCCAAGCCGCACTGGACGAAACGAAGAATGCAACGTCGTAACCAGGGAGGGGCGTTCGGCCGGAGCCTTGCTCGCTAGAAAAGGCCTTGGCCGCGCGTGTTGCCCCTCGCTCCAGCGCGCTTCGGGGGAGAAGACCCTCGCATTACTTTTCCCCTTTAGTGTAGAGTCACTGGCAACTCTGCCCGTCACTCCAAACGCCCCCTGCCGGTTGCGCCACGTGCCTTCTCTCCGTCATGGCCCAACTGCTTTCCAACTCCTGTCCATTGGAACACAGGCGAGGGCGTGTTGGTCGGTGTCCGACGGACGCCCACGTCCGTCGATGAGCGGCATTGGATCATGCCATCATCCAATTCGGTCAAACACGGGAGGAACACTGGCGGAACACATTCGCAAGTCCACGCGGCACGGGCGCAA
>JAJSAJ010000927.1 GCA_024274855.1 Planctomycetota bacterium
CGCTTCAATGGGGCCGCGACTTTTCAGTCGCGGAAGGAGCCTCTGTGCAAGTCCTTGCAGTGTAAGGTCTCTGGAGGCAGTTTGCGAGTGGTCTGGTCGAATGGAACACTGGGTACCCGTGTGAGTCTGTTAGGATTCCCCAAAAGCCTATTTGAAAACACGTTACGTCTTTCGAGCGGTTGCCGGGATTTCGGCGTCACCTTGCCGCTCGCATTCTGGATTCAAAAAACTCGCGAAGTCCAGTTGCTTTCGGTTGCACGACGCTACCAGCCAGAACTATCGCGTAGTGAAAACCGGGTACGTCGACAACTCTCCGGTCAACACGCGGCCCAATAAACGGGCTTGAATCTCCAACAGACGACGATAGTTCACACGGTAACCCAGAAGTGGATGCGTTACCAGGGTGTCCATCCGCTGTTCGTATGCCCGGTAAAACTTCTTGCGGCCTTCCGCTTTCAACGCAACTGAATCACTCGCTTTCACAAAATCATCGGCCGTTACCATCCGTGTGTTGATTGCCGACAGGACCGCCGAGTCCGCAATCAGTGGCCGAAAAGGCTCCATCAAATCCAATGCCAACGATGCGCGACCAAAACGTGGTTGATGGTAGAACCCCATGTACGGATCGAAACCAACCGTCTGGGTTACAACGGTCAAGTCCTTCGCCAATAAACTGTATGCCAAAGACAATAACGCATTGACTGGGTCACGTGGGGGACGTCGATTGCGATGTGTGAAATGGAACAACGGCATGCAATGCTCGTCATTACCGGTCGGATCGTTGTCACGTCCAGCCTTCAACATTCCGTCAAAACTCTGGAAATACATGCGAGCCGCGTTCCCTTCGATACCAAGAAGCTGCTGTAGCGATTGAGCTTGCTCCGCATCTCGCTGCATGCACCTCAGCAAATTCAATTCCTGACGGGGCGGTTCGACATGGTTTCGCTGTAACATCGTGCGCTGGTTGCGGATCTTGCCGGCCACCAGTGCTCGGGCCAATCGCAAACAGAATGCCGGCACGTCCGCCAGCCGAAATTGTTCGCGCCGCAAGAACACATTTTTCACACCCAGTGCCTGAGTCACACCGTAAAACCAACCACCCATCGAAAAATACGCGATCGGCACCTCAGCTTGGCAAAGCGTCTGAATCGCCTGAGTCGTCAACTGGACGCTCCCCATTAGATTCAGCTGGCAAATCTCCTTGATCCGCACTTCCTGGATTACCTTGCCTTTCTCCTTAACCTTAAGTACCAATCCCGACTTGCCGACACTCAAACCCTGCGTGTTCAGGTAAAGCGGTCGCAAGTCATCGCGGGCGGGAATCAGCCGTCGAATATCATGGACCGACGGTAATGTGGTGCGAATCGCGGCTTGACGAGGGCGGTCGATATCGAACAGCGTTCGTTGAACCGTACATCGCCTTGCTCGATCGTTTTCAGCAAGAAGATTTGTCTCATCAGGCAGGCAGATCCCCACAAGCGAACATCGAGGACATTTCGGGCTGTCCTGCAGTGGAGCCGGGATGTCACCCGAAGCAGAAAGCTTGCGAGCAAGCTGGACCATCCGCAGCGTTCGATCGACCAACGCCTGGTCGATTGCCAATCGCACGCGCTGCCTGGTCGTTACGTAGTAGATGATTCCTTAGTCACATTGGTACCCGTTGTCACGCAAGACCAGCGTCTGCACGCACAGTTGCACCTGATCAGTATCCCAGGCGGTCAGCGAACCATCATCGGCTTTGCACGGTCGGCCATGTTTATAGTCGACTGGCACGACTTTCCCATCGCTTGACTCGACAAGATCCATTTTTGCAATCACACCGTGCGTTACACTCGACAACATCACGCTGCGAGCACGCACGGTTTTTTCGTTTTCGGCCAACTCCTCGGGTTTCGGAAGCTCTTCCTCTTTTTCGTCAACGCGTTTGTGTTGCAAGCTGCCTTCGACCGTTTCCCGATTATCAACAAAAACACCTTCAACGTGTTCGTAGAAGAACAGGCGAGGACAGTAGGTCAGCTCGTTCAACATACGAGCCGGAAGAAGTGCCTCTTCAGGCGAGGCATTGTCAGTCGTTGACTTGGTTTGCCCAGCAGGTTGGCGCCCTTCGTTCGACGTTGCATCAATCATTGGTGAACCCCTTGGCCGCACGTTCGATTCACAATCCGTCCTTGCCAAGTCCTCCTTCAGACCACAATGCAGGGGGCATCAAGTGGCGTGTAGGACTTTCCGAGGGCGGTAATCACGCGATCTCCCCGACCCTCGCTTGGCCCCAAATCTATGAATAGCACTTGATCTTCGCCGTGGTGAATCAACTCGCCTAAATCAAACTTGCACTTAGCCAGATCGATAGGCGTGAACTGACGCTCAAAGACGGAGTACTGCAGATGATCTCCGTAGTTCCGCATGGTCTTGAAGACCTTGCGCAAACGCTTGTCGTCACAGACATCGTATGTGACCAGATAGGTGTTTCGCATGTCCGAACCTCCAGTACGGGACGCCAGCCGAAAACGTTGCTGACAAAGTGTCGAGTCGCTTGTTCGAGGGTCGTTGTCCAGGCATGGCCTTGCAGCGAGGCCGGAAAAGACATGCCTCAGCGGGCTCTCGACAGACGCCCTCAGTATGGTTCGCGGATGCCTGAAAGCAATTCCAAAACCGACGATCAAGCCAACTGCCCGCGTTATCCCGCACCTGCCGCTCGTTCGCCCCCCCGTCAGAGGTTGCGAACGAGAGACGATGTGCGAGGAAGGCAGGCCCGAGGCGATTGGTGGGCGCGAGGGCTGTGCCCGAATGTGTGGCTGCCAAGTCCAGGGAATTCAGGCCCAGCCCAAGCGGTTTCCAACCAAGTCACTCACCGTAGGCTGGCAGGACCGTCGAGAACGAGATGTAAATTGTCAAAGAACAAATCACCGGCTTCAGACCGGTGGCAGGCCAGTGGTGCGCCCGTGAAGCTGGCACGGTTCGCGATGGTGCATTTCCAATGTTGTTGGCACAACGTGCCTTTTGTCGATCGTCGTACATTCTACTCGAAGACGCGAGTGGAACAAGCGTCACCGCACGGCGATGTTGAGTTGGATTCGCAAGGCGTTTGCCAAAACGAATGCTGGCAAGTTTTTGGCGGAAGATCGATTGCCCGCTTGCGATTCAACGTATGATTTCCGCCTGGGTGCCTCCGGATGTGGAGTTGTCCAGTCGTTTCGGAAGACTTGTAAAACGCTCATAATGATTCCGCGAAGTCGGGCAGCGTTCGCGCATCCCACGCAGTAAGAATCAACTGCGCTTCGTTCAATTCTTAGGGATGAATAGGCCGAGCCCGAAGTGCGCAGAATGCCCAATACAAATGGGACCCGTTACGGGCGACTCGAATTCAATTCGCAAATAGTAGGCCTGACGGATATTGCGTGAAGTTCTTCTCCGACGCTCGTCACGCTCTCTACGTGTTTCATGCACGTTCACCCAGTGCGTACCAGTGTCCAATGCTGTCACGTTGAACAAAGGGAGCTCTCTTTTCTTTAGTAACTTTGTTAGGAGTCTCTCAGGTGTTTCACCTGGACGCAGTTGCCCGTTTTTCCGGAATCGATGCCGACGTCCCTGTGGAACAAATGGTGTTGCACTCTCCCATCGCGTTGCCGCAGTGTCGTCGATACCGTGTGGTAGCGGCGTCCTCAACGGCATTGGTACTAATTGAATCTGCCATCCGCTGTCCGTGTTTTGTGAAAGTGAGTCATGAGACCCTCGCCATGCGAATGAGTAATTGCTGGCGGCCAAGATGGCTTGAATTTCTGCTTCCAGAAACTCACTGTCCCGAAAACAAACAAGGCGAGTTGGCAATCCTGATTCATTCGGGTAGAACGCGAAATATGCGTGCTCGTGATGGGTCAGCGGCTTCCCGAAGTCATCTTTGCCGTTGATGCGCGAGAACTTCAGTCGGTCTTTGGCAGATAAGTCGATGAATGAGCTTGCACCACATTGTCTTGCTAGGTGCTTTAGGACGCGACCTCGAAACCACGATGTAACACGCACCCAGTTTTCAACTGTGGGGTAAACACGACCTCCGACACCAAACTGGATTGCGTGAACATTTCTTGAATGCGTTTTCTTGCGACGTTGGCTTGAATCGACCTGCGGCGCGTCAGGAGTTTTGGCGTAATACCACGCTGCAGATCGTGGGGCAATCATTCCAGAGACTTCTTTCGAATCAGTGGCTGCAAGAAGCGAGTCAATATCAAGTTTGCCACCTGGTTTTGCAATCAAAACGGGTTGATATGTTTTTCTGCGCTCGACGGTCACAGTGCAATTTGTGGCAATTCCCTCAGGGAGCGAGTTCAAAGTACGGAAATGGCAATAGGACTCAGCACGTCCGAAATACTTGATTCTTCGACTCAGCTCGTCCAGTAACTGCGCCGTTTTTAAATCTAGTCTTATTGAATCCCAACACCAGTAGATCGGATCGTTGGGAGGAAGAACCCGAAATCGATCATAGACGAGACTTGATCCCGGCCTCTTGTACGCCGAATCTTTCTTGCCCTTGGCTGTCCATTCGATGGCAGTCCTGTGATACTGTCGAGGAACGACGTCCGGTCGCCACGAAGCGGGAGGAAGATGATATGATGGCGGAGCCTTCGCAAGTGACTTCAACAATGAATCGCGTGTGGCGGCATTTTCATCACCCGTTTCGCGTGAATACTGAATCCACCTTGCCGCAATTGTTCTGAGTAATCGCCAGGGTGAAGGAGGCCATTCGCCAAAGCGATCTTCAAAGACGCTCTGTCCCCAACGTGTTGCATGAAAACGACCGAGTGGAAATCGTTGTTCGAGGATAATGGGCACTGATCGGCTCCTTATGAACTGTGATCATTGTCATCGGATGATTCGTCGTCCTTGCCGGCTTTGTAGAGCTGCGACGCTCCGTAGTACACTCGCGAAGGGGATGCGTTTGCATGAAAGTTACATGCGGTGATGGCTGCGCCAATATTGATCGCTTTGAGCCATGTCACGAACGGACAAGGCTCATCGCCCTTTGCGTTATCTGTATTCAATGTGATATCAACACCATCCGTCGCAAGAGACAATGAGTCGCATTTGAGAAAACACTCTGACCGATATCGAAATGGTTGCAGGAGAAGTCGCGCGACCTTCCAGAGAGCGAAACTCAGCAGGAGTGTCTTCTGTGTTGCATTGAGTCCTTTGTCACCTCTTCCAAATGATCTCAGTAGACCCAGGTCAAGAATGCATGTTGCTTGAATTCGCTCAGCGGTTTCTTCATCTTTGGCGAAAATCGGTTGGCCTGATGTTGTCTTTTGTAGTCGGTCGAACTTCACACCCGCACTACCGACTCGGTTCGCCCCGAACGCTTCCATGTGGGCAGAAAGTACACGGCTGATCTTGATCTGTTCTTTTGCGAACAGAACGCCATGAATCAGCGAATTTGGGTCCCTGTTAAAGAGAGTTCGGTAGATGTTCCACCATGCAGATGGCGGAATGAAATAGGTCTTGTCTTTCTTCACCTCGACGATGCCAAAATCACGCCGGAGTACCTGTCGAAACGTCTCCGCACTATCTTCTTTTCCGTCTTGGACCAGAATGGCATCGAGGAAATAGTCGGATGCGATTCGATGCCCTTCAGTGAAGGTGCTCACAACTCCCGTTCTCTCGTTGTTGTTCGCAGTGACTTCGCCATTTGCAATCGAGATACAGTCGTCCGTCTCACAGACGACGTAAGGGAGATTGTCCAGATTAGCGTGAAGATCCAAACTTCCGGCGTCAGCAAGGCAAACCGATTCGAGGTGATTCGCCATGCTGGCAGAACTATCAACAATGCACACTTTCTCTTTGGTGACTCTTCCGTCCTTGTCAACGCGCGGCGCGTCGTAGATAACGTGCCCGACTTCGGGGAATCCGGCAGGTTGGAATCGGTCGGTCCCGCCGATTGGCGAGAGTTTGGCTATCAAGGTTAAGCAAGCCGGACCGTCTGGACACAAGAGTTGTTCGATCGTCGGTATTTCAGTGGACATCAAGGTCTCCATTTCAATTTGAGAAAGATCTGCAAGGCTGTAGCCATCGGGCAAAGCCGTTGGCCACATCGCATGAGTACATTGGAACCAATAACGCTGCCGCAATCCGCTCTCCGTCCGCCTCCATTGAAGGCGGTTCGATCACAGAGACTTGATTGGCTTGGTAGCGTCCCCGCGCCAACTCGATGGCCCTGTCGATTTCGTTGAATCGAAGTAAGTTGAAAAGCCGCCGAAGGAAAGTCGGCTTTGGCTTTCGGTTTGGATTATCGAATAACTTTCGGCCAGACACTGTTAATCGATCAGCATAGGTTCCGTGGAAGAGAGGCCGAACAAAGCCATGAACAAGTGCTGTCCCGCACGATTCGGTATCGGAACGTTCCCATGTTTCACTAGGAACACTTGACCAATCGATCAACGAGAGTGGCGGAATCCATTTCGCAACGAGATTCAAGTCGACATCGTCCGTGAGGAACAACTGAATGGCACCGAACGGACATCGCTGCGTACCCGCAAATGGAGAAGGCTTCGTGTCATCGGCATCTACAAGTCTTCGGTCTGCTGCGACCAGTAACGTTTGTAGTGGATCGCCATCGTTCCAAATGGCCGAAGCAGGTCTCGCTTTTGGGAACCATAATTTACTTTTTTGTTTGAATCGGCCTTCAACACCAAACACGTTCTTGGCGAGTGGTTGACTGCTGCCGCGCGAACCAAGGCTTGCGACTGACTTGCCGATTAGCACTTCGGCAGGGCAAGATTCAGGCCATGCCCGTCGAAACCAATCGGCCGATAGTGAGCTCAATGGCAAACAGGTCTTTCTCAGATTGTGATTGCGATCGATTCTGGCTTGACTACGTGAAAGCAACAACAATAAATCCCGCCAGCCTTGAGGGTATCCGGCCCGTTCAGCGATTTTCACAATGGCGACCTCAACTGGTCCGCGAAGCCCAACGAATTTGCCACGCTGTTTGGAATCGTGTGGTTCGAAAGGCAAGCGATCCAGCCAGCCGCTTTCTATGACTTCCATTAGCAAGACTGAGGCATGTGCGGAACATGAATCCGTTTCGCTGACCAAAATTCGCGGCTTCGGGATCGCTTCGTAAACCTGAGAAGATGTCGTTTGACGCAATTCGAATCGAGCGAATCCTTCGATGCCTGCATCCACGCCGGCGGACATTGCGGCGACGGCAAACTCATGAGAACCGCGTGCTGTTCGATTTCCAAATCGAGCCAATCCTCGACGCAGGATGGATTGCAACTCGATAAGCGTCGCAGGATTGCACCAGATCGGTGCCCAGAAGTCGGCGGTTGTCGCGGCAATGTCACCAGACGATTCAGGTGCGACCGGTTCAGAGATGAACGGAAAAACTGCGTAGGGACGGGAGCGGGCACTCAAGCGACGATTGATCCCTCCCGAAAGAAGTAGCGCACCTTCAGTCGCGAACAATATCGACCAAGGCGAAATCAGACCTTCTTGAAACCATTTTCGACCGCTGTTATACGTCTTGTTTGCATAAACGAACCACGTTCCACCGTTATTGAGTTTCGGCAACGCGACATTACATTGTCCGGTGAGCGTTGCCTGGAGCCATTCTTGGGCACCGCCCTTCGAAAGTAGTTTCTTGGCGTCAGAAAACGCTTTTGCAAGATTTCGTTTCCCAACATTGCCACCAGTTCCGAGAACCGGATTGAATACGTTTCTACCAGTAGGAACGATGTGAGCGTCTAGCAATGCAATGTCGGCCACGGGGCGAGAGTTTCGCTCGCGCCAAATAAGAGAGGACGATTTGGCCTTAGTGTCCTTCTTTTGTGAATCGGTCCACCAAAGGTCGTAATCACGAGGCTTCCATTCCTGAAGGAGAAATGCTTCAATTGCCTCAGCGGTGATGGTGTCAGCGGACAGAAACACGAAATCACCATCGACCCAACACCCTCGGATCCCCGGCCACTTATGCGAGGTGATGGCAAGCAATCCTAGGGCTGCGAGGTAGTTTCCCAGACAGTCAGTGTTGAGTCCGGAAAATCGGATTGCGGTGAATGTGCTGCTCATCGGGTCAACCTCCCAGGTTTTTGGCTGGCTCGAATATCTGCGACGCAAATCAACGCTTCGAGGTAACTCAACACAATAGGCCCAAGTGACTTAGGTTCGCCGTCGGGAATGACCCCAGAACCTGTTTGAGGGACGCCGAATTCGGATCCCAAGAGTTCATGGACCATCTGAATCCAACTTGGGGAGGACATCTCAAATACTGTCTTTGTGTCGTTCCACGATCCCGAGGCGCCGAACCGGCAACAGTCGAAATTGAGCAGGCGTTCAGAGTTGAGTTCGTCATTGACAGGTTGGACTCTATCGCTGCCTGATAAACCAAAGGCTTCTGAGCTTCCGCGAGTCTTGCGCATAACGGTACGCACTTTCCCGTGGTGACAGGCGATCAGATACACGGCCAACGCAGAAAGTTCGTTATCACCGGACCGCCATTGGTCCCAAGCTGCCAATGCACTGGCCGCTTCATGACGCATTTCCGGTCGAAAAGCGGCAACAAGGGTCTTGCCGAGTAATATTCGTTTCTTAAGTTCGAGGCCCGAATCCCGAATCGCATCGCGAATATTTGGGAACTTCGCCCAATTTTCATTAGACGGGGCTTTCGTCCATCGCAGCAACCAGGCTTCGAGAAGTTCGAGAACCTCCGGAAGCTCTTCGTACTCGATTGCCGTTTCAATCTTGGCCCGAACGGCTTTAATAGATTTGATCGCCGCTTCTTGCCAGCGGCCGACAGACTTCCCCCAGTCATGCCGACGTGCGGCTATTGCGAGGGCATTGGCACATGCCTCTTGCAAAGACAGATTGTTGGCAAGAAGGGCCGCTTCAGCTTTTGCATCCGCAAGATGATCAAAAAGCGACACCCAGTCACGGCCAAGTGAATCACAATCTGCTTCAGCCGACTCGGCAGCGACCCCTTCGTCCATCATCACCGACGGTCGATTCGTCCGAAGCCCGGTCCACCCCAGTTGATCCGAATAACACCCATTTGTTAGCGGCAGCAGGAGCGTCATGCCAGGTTGAATTTCTTTGGATCGTCGTGATTCCCAAGCTCGTGATTCCGGATTCCATTCGTATGCTGGAAACTTGCCGCCGACGAGTCGGCGAAGTTCGTAAACCGGAAGCGAACACAGTTCGACTCGCAAAGGCCATGATTCGTCTGCAGCCGGTGAACTATTTTTCAATTCGCGCCAAAAAACCTGCAGATCCACGTTTCGATCCGCACTTCGAACAAATTGCGACACATCCGTAAAACCTCCTGACATATCGGCCTCTGTTCCAAATAGCTCGAAGAAGTCGTTAGGGCGAATCACAACGTCTGGAACGACCTCGATCGCTTTGCGAGCCTTCTCGCTTCTTGAAACCTCTTCCAATGCTGTTCGGTAGGCGACTCCATTCTGTTGCCGCTGAACAACTTGCCTGATCAAGTCTTCGGCGATCTTCAACGCCGTCTTTTCGTAGGGACCGATTCGCTTTGCGTTGGGACTATCCTTGTGGTTTTCGCGGTCCTTGTCCTCTTTTGGTTTCCAGAAAGACGCGAGAGCATCGGACTGAAGGCCAGCACGATTGAGCCTGCCAAGTCTTTGCACCACCGATGGCCACGGCGCTACTTCTGACCAAAGACGTACGGAGGACAAGTCAAAGCCTGCCTCAATCACTTGAGTTGAGACCACAATCAATCCCGGGCGATTGGCGACATCTCCTGTTTCTAAGTCTGCTTGCGCCATTAAGGACTTGATTCTGTCGAGTTCCCGTTTTCGGTCACGCGGCCGAAAACGCCCGTGAAGCAAGCATACATCTGGCGGTGCATCTTTGACTCTCGTGTCTCTTGCCAGTTGCTCTGATAGCTCATTTCGAAACGCCACGGCTGAGGGGACCGTATTGAAAATGACAAGCGTGATTCGCCCCGTTTGATGCTGTTCGACAACTCGCTTTGCACTGGGCGCACTCCTCAGGAGCTGAATTCTCTTGTCAGCATTCAACCGTCTCGTTAGTCCCTCGTCTTGAAGATCGTCTTTCTCTAATGTCTCCAGCCGACCGACTTCGAGTTCATGTTCCTTGCGATCGAATGTCTGCAAGAATCCGTCGACAATGGTTGCTGACATCCACAGGAAATGGCACGGTTTTGCACGGTTCCAAATGTTGCCAAAGAGATCCAGCTGGGCAGTCGTAAACAATCCACTTCCCATTAACTGCGTCTCGTCAAGAACCCAAAAGCAATCATTGTTCAACATGCCAAAATGTAGCGGCCATCGATAGCGTCCTCGGTGGCCCATTCCATAGCCACGATTCAGCGCTCTCGATATCAACATGTCTTGCGTGCCAATAATGATCGCATCTTGCTCTGGTCTTATATCCCAATCGGAAGCATCGGAGCCTCCCATGAGAACATGAACTCTTACATCTTGGCTCTTGAGTAAACCATCTTCAGCAAGACCATTCAACCATGAAACACAAGCATCACGCGTTTGCTCCACAAGCGTTCGCATCGGTAAGCAGAAGACGAGGCGTCGAGGCGTCGCGTCTTGCACTTTAGGGTCAGAAAATCGTCGACGCCATAGCCATCCGAGAACTGTTGTCGCTGTCTTGCCGACACCTGTTGGCACCGACAAAAAACTCGGCAATTCGCTGGCCGTTGCAAATCGTCTTTGGTACGGAAACGGAGATGATTTGGCGGTCGCGGTCTTGAAGAAATGGTCAAAGTTATTCATGCTGGAGTGTTTCAAGGCTGAAGGGCTTCTGCATCATAGGGTTCAAAGCAATGGCGTAGTCGAGTTCACACAGAGGCTGGATTCCACTTGAGCGGGCGTGACGGCAGGTTCCCCGGGATAGCAGACGAGAAACTGATTCGCTACGGTATACCAATACGATTCAGGCTGAAACAGTGCACTTTGCTGTGTTGTCGTCCGACGCTGGTCACTATGTCGAGCAAAGACGGCATCGTGCCCCCATCCGTCGTCAATTTCTCTTGGCATCGGCACGCGTGCTCAATACCCGTGACTGGGTTGAGAAGGTTCTGGAATGGATCATCCGCCATTGGTCGTTGCCC
>JAJSAJ010000928.1 GCA_024274855.1 Planctomycetota bacterium
TCAGAACTACTACTTCACGTCACTGCCAATCGAAACGGGTGACTGGACACTGATCATCCGGCAATCGGAAGCAAAAGTACTCGCCCCGATTCGCAGCACATTGGTTTTTCGATTGGCTATCGCGTTACTCGGATTGGCCGCGTTGGTCGCTTTGTGGCTGACATTGACGATTCGCTTGAGTCGCCGGATCAACCTGGCTGTAGCCGCGGCCAAGCAGGTTGCAGAGGGTGATTTGACACGAGAGATCGTCAATGATCGTTCCCAGGACGAGACGGGAATGCTACTTCGCGCACTCCGAACGATGACGCGCAATCTGAACAACATTGTCGGAAACGTAAAGCGGGCCAGTGTCCAATTGAACTCAACGGCCACCGAATTGGCAGCCACCAGTCACGAACAGGAATCGACGGCCAGATCTTTCGCGGCAACCACCAACGAAATCGCAGCCGCCGCCAAACAGATCTCGGCAACCAGCGGCGAGTTGGTCACGACGATGCATGAGGTCAGCGACGTCGCGATCGGAACCGCGGGACTGGCCAAGGAAGGCCGAGTGGGACTCCAAGCGATGGAAGGCAACATGCGAAGCCTGGAACGGGCGACAGCATCGATCGGGGACAAGTTGGGCACGATCAACGAACGCGCGTCCAATATCACGGGCATTGTCACAACAATCACCAAGGTAGCCGATCAGACCAACTTGCTTTCCGTGAACGCAGCAATCGAAGCGGAAAAGGCGGGCGAATATGGCGTTGGATTCCTGGTCGTCGCACGTGAAATCCGCCGCCTTGCCGACCAGACAGCCAGTGCCACCTTGGACATCGGACAGATGGTCCAGCAGATGCATGCCGCCGTGTCGGCCGGGGTGATGGAAATGGATCACTTCACGGACCAGGTTCGCAGAAGCGTCACGGACGTCGGCAGCATCACCGGTAAAATCGAAGGGATTATCCAGCGAGTCGATGCCAATACCAACCGGTTCTAGCGTGTTCACGAGAGCATGCAAAGTCAGGCCAAAGGCGCTGAACAGATCAGTGACGCCATGGCAAGCCTGACGGAAACGGCCAGCCAGACAACCGAGGCAGCTGCTGAATACTCCCGCGCCGCAACGGGACTCCGTGAAGCAATCGCGTCGCTCCAATCCTCAATCGCCACGTTTCAGCTGCAAACGTGGTGTCCCATCACGCCCGAGGAGCCGACGAGCGATGGCCAGTGAACAGGGAAACAAAACAGACCAGGTGTCGAAACACCACGTCGTCCTCTGGACTGCCGGTGGCCGATGCTATGTCGTGCCAACTTCGCACGTTGTCGAAGTGGTCCCGGTCGTCAAGGTGGAACCTGAGCCACGGACGCCGGATTGGATGATCGGATGGATGAATTACCGAGAGAACCTGATCCCAACGATCGACATGCCGGCACTGCTCGGCCACGGCAAATGGACTCCGCGACTGGCAAGCCGGATCCTGGTCGTCGCGCCGTGTGGTGGTATCAAGCGGGACGTGCCTTGCACTGGCCTGCTTGTTGAAATTGTCTTGGAAAGTGAAATTCTGAAATTTTCGGAATCGATCGCCAACTCCGGCCAGTTGCCGGAACGAGCAGCATTTCTTGGTCCCATCGTCATGACCGACAAGGGAGCCGTACAATGGGTTTATCCAGATGCCATCCACTCAATCCTTCAGTGCGCCGAAGACTGAGCACTCGAGATGCCAGTTACGTATCTGGCCGTAAAGTAACAGGGGGCTTTTCGAACCACGAGGAGATTTAACCTGGTCGTGCTAGCTGCTTCAAATGGAGCCGGACGTGAACGGTTACACCAAGCGAGACTGATTGATTCGTGAACAGGACTCTCGGGGCAAAACAATGAATATCTCTGTATCCCCTGTCAAGAAATGGCTGATCGACCATGCGGGCATCGA
>JAJSAJ010000081.1 GCA_024274855.1 Planctomycetota bacterium
CAATCAAGACCCCCATGGGCTCGCCCCATGGGTGAATCAGTCTCGCAGCTAAGGAGGATCGCCGCATGAACGCCCCCCGGTTCGGGACGCGCGCTCCGGTGCCCATTAGCTTGAGAGACTTTGGTTCCCACGGGACAAGCCTGTGGGGGACCGGGACCGACGCAACGTCCCTCCAGTAAACGCGACAATAATCGATGACTTCGCACGCGGCGAGTGCGAGAGCAGGGATGAGGGATTTGTCCTCACTGGTGACAGCGATGACCGATAACCTACCTGCGTGCTGGGACGTAGGCGTACTACGATTTCGGCACGGATCAATTCTCGAACGCCCGGAGGGGTTTGTGGTAGGGGCTGTATGGCCCGACCGCGGTACATGTGGCGGAGGGGCGCCAAAGGCCGTTCACATCCGGTTACTGTACACAACGTGGAATCCCCACCATCCGCCTCCGAACTGGTGCGATGAGACTGCGGAACGCGAAATAGCCAATGCTACATGGACGATAAGTGGGCTGCCAATTCCATCGTTTTCCAAACCACAACCCGGTTGCCACGTGCTAGACAAGGGTACGCTCCACCGCGGAAATCCCGAGAATGGCGTCTGTTCGTTTGTTACTTGGGCATGGGACTGTGACGTCGAATGCATGTGCAAGGGCAAGTGGACGACAGGCCCAGATAGCACGTGTGTCACCCCTGAGACGATGGCCACCATTCAATGCCACATGGGCGGCGACCGGCTCCTACCTGAAGATCTCTTCGTCAGGCACAAGGTGGAGTATTCGGACTAGAAATGCAACATGCGTCCCTGCAAGGCAACTATCAACCTTGCACAGAACAAGGTGCGATAATGAACATAGCACCACGTATTGCCATAATCGCACTTGTGATCACCAGCAGCGTCTGCATGGGCGAGGAGAACTCTCAACAGCACCGAGAGCTTCAGCTAGCAGCCCTATCCCTCACCAATGCCGTGAAGAGTGATCGCATGCCCCTGCAGTTGTTGTCTTGGCTAGTTATGGTGAATTGGCACGATCTACCGTGCCGCAGCTGATCAAGCTGCTGGATCACAAGAGGGACTTGTTACGCTACGAAGCGGCTCTCGCGCTTGGCGAAATCGGCGGTCCGGCGATTCCAGCGTTGATTGAAAAGTTTCGGCGGACCGATCCCGGCCGCACACGGCTCATGGTAATCCTTGCGTTAGGAAAAATCGGACCTGATGCCCAGGTTGCTGTCCCGCTTCTGGAGAAGGCTCTTAGGGGAATTAATGTGCACGACAAGTACTCGCAACGTCTTATTCGTGAGGCATTGCAGAGCATCCGAACAGTACCAGAAAGTAGGATAGATGATAAAGGTCGACAGGCCGCAATACGCATGCCCAAGGACACACCGGGAGCGCGGGGGAAGGGGCGGATGGGTGAGGGTTCTCTACTTATAAGGGAGAACCAAAACGATGGCGGGATGCCAGGAGGTGGTCACCGGGGTGATTCGAGCAAGTGACAAGCATGTGGACCACCCAATGGATGGTCGTGAAGGCTGAATCGAGTGGCATTTGCTGATGTGAGTGACATGACACAGTCTTTTTCTCAAAGAAATCTTTCTTCCACGACGTACCGCGATCGGGCGATCCTTCCAATCGCGTTGAAGACCTACCCGTTGTGAGGGTGGGTCGTCGAGTTGTTTGCCGAGGGCGACGTATGAATGTCACACGCCGTGCCCTCGGCAATGTTTTTGCGATCACGTCACGTAAACCCCATCGCTTGCATGAGCTCGTCGCCGCCAGGCATGAACGGCGCGAGGCCCGGAAGCACCAATTGCGGGTCGTCCTCGAAATCATCCCCCTCATAGCCGACCTGCTCCGGCCAGATCTTCAAGTCCATCATCTCCTGGACGGTCGGCCTGGGCACCACGGCCACCACCA
>JAJSAJ010000929.1 GCA_024274855.1 Planctomycetota bacterium
CCATCGGCTCCGGCACCGACCACTTTTTGCGCGAAGTTGGCAACAGACGTGAAATACGGCCCGATTTTCACGGCCAGGGGAATCGATACCTCTTGTCGCACGCTAGCCACCAAATCGACGTATTGCTGTTCGACCTCGGTGGAGGTCATGCTTGCATCGGTCGGAACGAAATAGACGTTCAGTTCCAACGCATCGGCGCCCGCGTCTTGGATCGACTTGGCGTAGTCGGTCCATCCTCCGGCCGAAGCACCGTTGAGGCTGCCGATAATGGGGATGTTCACCCGTTTCTTGGCGTTCTCAATCAGATCGAGATAGGTTTTTGGTCCGGTATTATACGTACCTAATTCGGGAAAAACCGACAGGGACTCGGCGAACGACTCCGAGTGGGAATTGTACAGTTTTTCGAGTTCTCGTTCGTCATGAGCAATCTGCTCTTCGAACAGGGACGGCAACACGGCGGCCGCCGCCCCGGCTTCTTCCAACTGAGCCAGCGTGTCCAGATCACCGGACAGGGGGCAAGCAGCCACGACCAACGGGTTCTTCAGTTCCAAGCCAAGGTATTTTGTCGAGAGATCGATACTCATGCTTCCACCTCTTCCATTTCGTCCACGAATTCTCGCTCTACTCCGGCCATCTGCTCGTAGTAGTGCCACTGATCGTCGATATCATGCTGAGCCAACGAGAACAACTGCTCGGCATGGTCGGGGTTGGTCCGAGCCAACATCGCGAACCGTGCCTCCTGCAACGCAAATTCTTTAAACGGTATTTTCGGTTTGCGGCTGTCCAATCGGAACGGGCGCCCGCCCTCATGGGCTTCGCGCGGATCGTACCGATAGAGTGGCCAGAATCCGGACGCCACCGCTTGTTTCTGATGGTCCAGGCCGTTCGTCATGTTTATGCCGTGGGCAACGCAATGACTGTAGGTCAGGATCAGGGATACTCCGCGGTACGCTTCGGCTTCTCGAATCGCACGGATCGCCTGATTCGCATTGGCTCCCAGGGCGATCTGAGCCACATAGACGCTGCCATATCCAACGCCAATCATGCCCAGATCCTTCTTTCTGGACGCCTTGCCCGAAGCTGCGAACTTTGCGACGGCACCGCGAGGTGTTGCCTTGGAGGCCTGTCCTCCGGTATTCGAATAGACACCGGTATCCATGACCAGGATGTTCACATCGCGTCCGCTGGCAAGGACATGGTCAAGTCCTCCGAATCCAATATCGTACGCCCAACCATCACCACCCATGATCCAGACGCTACGACGAACCAAACCATGTTCGGCAACACCAAGTAGTCGTTTCGCATCTTCCGAATCGAGCTGTTTCACACGTTCGACAAGCTGGCCAACCCGCTGCCGCTGGGCTGCCAACTCCAGTTCGTCCGTCTGCGGCGAGTTGATCAACTCGGTTACTAGATCGTCACCGATTTCGGACGCGAGTTGCTTCAACAGGTACTCAGCGTACTCCCGTTTCTGGTCCAGTGCCAAGCGGAACCCGAGTCCAAACTCGGCATTGTCCTCGAACAGTGAGTTACACCAGGTTGGTCCACGCCCAGCCTGATCAACGGTCCAGGGCGTTGTCGGCAGGTTACCGCCATAGATGGACGAGCAACCGGTCGCATTGGCGACCATCATACGGTCCCCGAACAACTGGCTGGTCAGTTTCACATAGGCTGTTTCGCCACAGCCCGCACAGGCACCGGAGTACTCGAACAGGGGCAACAGCAACTGTGATCCCTTGACCGTATCGGCCTTCACTTCGTTGCGGGGCAAGTCGGGAATATCGAGGAAGAAATCGAAGTTCGCTCGCTCCACTTCGAGGTGCTCCATCTTCGCCTCCATATTGATCGCTTTCAGCCGAACCGCTTCCTTATTCTTAGCCGGGCAGACTTCGACGCAGACGCCGCAGCCAGTGCAATCATCGGGCGCCACCTGGATCGTCATGACATGATCCGGCAACTCTTTGCCTCGCCATGCCTTCGACTTGAACGTGGCTGGTGCGTCCTTCAGACACTCGGGCTTGTACGCCTTCATTCGAATCGCCGCGTGGGGACAGACCAATGAACACTGAGCACAATCGATGCAAATCTCAGGGTCCCAAATCGGGATATCCAACGCGATGCTTCGCTTTTCCAGCTTCGCACTTCCAGTTGGAAACGTCCCATCGACGGGCAACGCACTGACTGGCAGCAAGTCGCCCTTGCCCGCAATCAGGATCGATGTTACTCGCTTGACAAAATCGTCCTCGATATTGGCGACGGCAGGCTGCCGTCGCGTCGTGCTTGTTGCGATTGCAGGCACTTGGACCTCAGCCATTCCGCCGAGTGCCGCGTCGACAGCCGCATAGTTTTTCTTCAGGACCGACTCGCCCCGTTTTCCATACGTTTTCTTGATCGCCTGCTTGATCTGTTCAATCGCTTCATCGCGAGGCAGAATCCCCGCCAGGGCGAAGAAACATGTCTGCATCACCGTATTGATGCGAGCGCCCATGCCCGTTTCCCGAGCGACCTTGTAGCCGTCAACGACAAAGAACCTCATCTTCTTGTCGATAATCTGTTGCTGCACCTCCTGCGGTAGCTTGTCCCAAACCTCGTCAGCGCCGAACGGGCTATTGAGCAGGAAAGTCGCTCCCGGATCGGCAATATCAAGCACGTCGGTTTTTTCGAGGAATTGAAACTGGTGACACGCGACAAAACTGGCTCGGTCGATCAGGTAAGTCGAATCGATCGGGCGAGGACTGAATCGCAAGTGCGAAACGGTAATCGACCCGGCCTTTTTCGAGTCGTACACGAAGTAGCCCTGAGCATACTTGGGCGTGTTTTCGCCAACGATCTTGACCGAGTTCTTACTGGCACCCACCGTCCCGTCACTACCAAGGCCGTAAAAGACTGCTCGGGTCACATCCTCTTTTTCAGTCGAGAAGCTCCCGTCCCACTTCAAACTCAGATGGGTCACGTCGTCGATGATCCCAACCGTGAAGTGCCGCTTCGGGTGCTCCTTCTTCAGCTCGTCAAGCACACCGACAGCCATCGCCGGTGTGAACTCCTTCGACGACAATCCGAACCGACCGCCCGTGACAACCGGCATCGGCCGACCGGTATCCGCCGAGTTCTCCAACAGGGCCGTCAATACATCCTGGTATAAGGGCTCGCCCAACGATCCCGGCTCTTTCGTCCGGTCAAGGACCGCGATGCTCCGCACGGTCGCCGGCAACGTCTTGACAAACGCCTCGATCGCGAACGGTCGGTAGAGTCGCACTTTAAGCAGGCCGACCTTCTCGCCCCTGGCGCACAACGCCTCGATCGCTTCTTCCGCCGCACCAACCCCGGAACCCATCATGACAATCACCCGCTCAGCATCCGCCGCGCCGGCATAATCAAACA
>JAJSAJ010000930.1 GCA_024274855.1 Planctomycetota bacterium
TCGAGTAAACCGCGATCGTGCAGGTCCTGCAGCAATCCGGCCAATCCTTGATCCAATTGGGGGCATTGGCGGCGCATCGTTTGAAAGTGGTTCCGGTGCGTATCCCAGCCTCCCGGATAGTTGATGACAACATAAGGCACGCCCGTTTCAACCAGGCGTCTGGCCACCAGGCAATCCTGCCCGAACGTATGGCGGCCATAGCGGGTTCGCAGATCCGGGTCCTCCTTGGACAGGTCGAAGACCTCCTTGCCTTTGCCCAGAATCAACTCGTAGGCCTCTTCTTTGGCACTTTCAGCGGCCAGCAGTTCAGGGCTGCCCGCCATCGCCTTACCGAACGTGTTCATTTTCGCCAGCAGATTACGACGCTCGACCTGCCGCGCATCGGTGATGCCTCGGGCAACAACCCCCTCCACTTCGAACCGGTTCGCGTTCGGGTCACCACCGGTAGCGAAAGGCTTGTACTTCGGCCCCAGAAATCCTTCTTCAGAGAACCGGCCTTGGGCCCTTGTCAGCACCACGTAGGGCGGGATCAGCCCCTGATAATCGGGACTCTTGAACAGTGAAAAAACGGCACCCACGCTGGGATAAGCCAGGCGTTCGCCTCGCGTGTGCCCGGTCTGCATCACGTAGGCTGCCGTTTCATGACCGTTGATACCGTGGGTCATGCTGCGGATCAGCGAGTACTTGTCGGCCTGCTTGGCCAGTTGCGGAAAGAGCGCGCCCAACCGGATTCCAGGGACGTTGGTCTGGACCGTTTCCATGAAATCGCCCATGTATTCGCGACCGGCCTCGGGTTTCGGATCCCACGTGTCGTTGTGGGACATACCGCCCCACAGGAAGATCTGAATGACCGACTTGGCCTTGACTTTCGGTGCTTCCTTGGACGGCTTGGCCACACCCGCCATTACTTGCGAGCCAAGATTGCCGGCCAGCAACGCAGCGCCGGCACCACCGAGCCCGCGACGCAACGACTCGCGCCGTGACATTTGTGCCGCTCCATCCGACTTGTCTCTTGTATCCATTTCGCGCATTCTCCTCTCATTGCCACCTGCTCCAATCCGCAGGTGGCAGCGGCCCAAGACGTTTCCAACGAAAACGCACCTCGGGTCGAAATCCTATCCTCACTAATTCGACTGTTTGACTTTTCTAGGGTGGGCATTGCCCGCCACAACATCTTGTGCCTCATCGGCCAAGCCAAACAGTCGAACTAATGTCTAAACAGAAACTCGGGACTATTGATCAAAGCCCAGCTCAAATCGATCCAGGCATAATATCTACTTCGACCTTTCTTATTAAGGAACTGCTCCGCGTCCTTCACCTCATCGTCCGTCGGGAACCGCGACAAGATGGTCAAGTAGAGCTGTTCGACCGTTTCGCTTATCTTTCGCCGTGCGGTCAGAATCGCACGAAGCTTGGGACCACGTTCAAGCTTCTGTTGAATATGACTCGAGTTCAGCATGTGCAGCCACTGCGCGGAGTCGATTTCGTTATTGCGTTCGTTGGCCATTCCGGTCGCTCGCGCTGAACGCCCAAATAACGTCAAGAACGAACTCGTGATACTCCCGTCGGCCAGTGCAATGGCCGGTTGGTCCTTGGGAATATACGTAAATGGTTCTGGAATCGCGCTTGTGTAAAGATCCGTGGTACCGGTAATCTTGTTGATCGCGTCGATCAACACCTCGGCATCTAGCCGGCGGACCGGGTAGCTGGCGAAATTCGCCTTCGCTTCAGGGCTCTCAGAGTGTGGTATTGAGGAGAACTGGTATGTTTTCGAGGTCAGCAACATGCGGTAGAAGCGATGCAAATCGTAGTGACTCGTACGAAGCTCCTTCTCCAGATACGCCAACAGCACGGGATTGCAGGGTGGATTATTGTCCCGAATATCATCCGGCTCGACAATGATGCCGCGCCCCATCACCCACGCCCAAATACGATTGGCGATACTGCGGGTGAACCAGGGATTGTCGGGCGTGATCAGCCAGTCGGCAAAGACCTCGCGAGGATCCTTGTCGGGAGGCAGCGACACCTTGGTTCCGTCCGGAAACACGCCAACCAACGTTTTGGTGCGAACCCGTGGCAGCGGACGAGCCACTTCGTCGGCTTCCGTATCCGTTACCTTCTTACCCTTCTTGCTTTTCTTATTCTTCTTGGCTTTCGCCTCGTCGGCCTTTGCCTTAGCTTCTTTCGCTTTCTTCTCCTCCTGTAGAGCCTCCGTCAATTTGAACGGATCCCAAAAAACACATTCTTCCTTCCACTCGCGAGTAGGCTTATATCCAATCTCCGAGAAAAAAACCGTCATATCTGCCAACCGATCGCTCGGCCACGACTCGGTCCGGGCTCCCATCAGGGTCAAAGCGACCGCGGTGGCAATCCCCTCGGGCGTCCTGTTCTGAATAGCTCGATAAAAGTTGACTGGACCAACCCGAAAGTTGCTGCCACTTGAGGTCAGCAGTTCGCGAGCGAAAACATCGTACGGCTTGTTGCTGGCGATGGATTCCCGAATCCAGCGGCTGTATGCCTGTGCCGCGTTCGGCCAGAGATTGACCGGAAACTCGGCCTTAATCCGCAGGATATCCCCCCACCGCAAGGTCCAATAGTCGGCGAATTCATCCCGTTGCATCAAGCGATCGATAAGGGCGGTCCGTTTGTCTTTCGTCTTCGGATCCTCGATAAACTCGCGAGCTTCCTCGGCAGTCGGCAGCGTACCTGTCACATCCAGATAGGCCCGACGAACGAAAACGGCATCAGAACAGAGGACGGGCTGGATTCCGAGGCGCGCCAGTTTCGCGAAAACGATTTTGTCCAGTCGGCTGGTGGGAACCGGCACCACCGAACTCTCATACACACTCGACGCCGTCTCTTCCGACCGGACTCCACCAACGAGAGCCAAGACGACAGTGACCAAAATCAGGGATATTTTCATCATTCCGTTTCCGTTCTCTGAAAAACGTCGTCCTTCGAACTATTGTTCAATCGAGCCCCTTCGGTCCACGACGCGACCGAGCAGAAGCTGCGTCGGAAAACGCGCCGACACTGTCGCCGCAGGCCAAGCACGGCTTTCGGCCACACTTGATCGCGCCCGATACACAGCTCGGTTGCTCGCTCCGTCACACCTAACACGCGTTTGTTCATGGTGCAAGTCCCGTAACACAATCGACAAATTTAATCTGAAGAAATAAGTAACTGTCTAGCGGTCTGCAGTAGGACTTGCATCTCACTGCTGTTTTTTCGGTTGATCGACCCCAGCGGCCTTGTGCCGTTGGTGAGCGAGTCTATTGAGCTAAAGAGCAACATGTCACTCCAAAGCCCCCGCTCGCTCCCCGCCGCCTTTGGCGACGGGGAGCGAGCGGGGGAGGGAGGGAGGATTTCACCACATCGCGTTAGCGCGCGAAACTTGTTCACCCATGGGACAAGCCCATGGTGGTCCCTCGACAACCATTCTCCTCCATTTGGCTAAACAGTTACAGAAATAAAATTGTGGGGATATTTGTTGCGTGCTGGTATGGTTGGTCGCGACGCAATGGCAGGCGGTATTCGCAGTTGGTCTGTAAGGTGAGACCGCATGACGACGGACAGCCGCGCACGGCTCGGCGTCCAGAACCTACGGCCAACGCCAAAACCACGGGTCGACATGCTCCGTAGCCAACCAACCGTTGTGTTGCCCAAAGCGTGTTGTCCAAAAGGTGTGAGTTCTGCAAAGGCGGTTAACACAGTGGGGTGGGCGAATGCACTGAACTTCACTGCGAAGCTGCTGACAATCGTAAAGTCATTGTACCATCGTTGCCCCGCATTACTAACCTCAAACACCTCAAACACCTCAAACAACGTTAAGTTCCTCCAAAACTGAGCGATCGTCGGGGCAACGTATCGAGGTCGGAATGGAAGCTCGAGGTTGGCAGACTGTTTTGCCATGCCGTATCTATTGCGAGCTCTGTGCTCTTGCCGCTCTAAAGCAGGGCCCGGTACACTCTATCGTGGCATTTAGCTCCAACCACAGTAGGTGTCGAGTTCGATCGACCAGGCAATGATCGTTAGCTGGGCCGACGGGAGGGCGAGGCTCCCGCCGAGCCGGTGAAAAATGTCGACGCTGATTGACGTTACGGCTCAGCAGAAGCTTCGCCCTCCCGTGTGGTGGACCACGTTACGATCAAGGCCGATCGACCAACGCATCCAGCCAGTGCTCATGCGTGGGAACCGGCGACACACCGCCGTGGAGTAACCAACCCAGCGAGCACGGCCCGCACATTCTCAGA
>JAJSAJ010000931.1 GCA_024274855.1 Planctomycetota bacterium
GCCTGCTTTAGCAGGTGGATCCGTCACACAGTGCACCTACACCGCGATCGTCCCCCACCAGACCGTCTTCAGAAGCCGCCTGCTTTAGCAGGTGGATCCGTCACACAGTGCACCTAACGCCTCGCCAATCAAGACCCCCATGGGCTCGCCTCATGGGTGAATCAGTCTCGCAGCTAAGGAGGATCGCCGCGTGACACTCGGTAAGTTCATCCTCTGGTGCGACGATCGGTGTGTGACCCGAGCGGCCGATGTGACGCGTGACATGATCGAACGTTATCAGCGTCACCTGCTCTACTACCGCAAGCGGGACGGCCAGCCGTTGGGGCTCTCGAGCCAGTCGCATCGGCTGATCGGGCTGCGCCGCTAGTTCGCCTGGATGGTGCGCGAGCGGTTACTCGAACCCAGCCCGGCTTTACCGCACGAACGACGCTTCGAACGCGGACCGGTCTGGACAGGCTCCGTCGGCCGGTAGCGTGCCGCCGGAAGGCGGCCAGCTGCCGGATGTTCAAGACGCTTCCGGAGACGATTCGAACGACGACTGAAAGTCCGTAGACCGGTAGCCTTTCTCAAGCGAGTGTGCACAGGGTCCGGAACAGAGAAAGGCCCGGAAAGGATCGTGTACTTGCCGCCCACGATCAATTGCCGCCACGAGTCGGAGGGCGAGAACCACGTGGCGACGCAGTTGCGGTCGTAGCCAGGCCCGAAATCGCACCAAAAAGCAATTGCCGAAAAAGTGACCTGGGGGGAAATACATGGTGTTCCTTTGTGATGGACGAAAACGGGATCAGAAGCCATCGGGGGCTTGCAAAGAGCCAGGAGAGAGCGGTTCTTGAATTCCTCGAGGAATGTGTGACACCCTCACAAGAGCTCACAATCAATTTCGAACGCCAATCGAACGGCTACTTGCGATTGGATTTTCGAGGGCACATCGACAGAGGCACGCGACAACGAATCCGAAACTTCCTTATTGCCGTGCTTTAACGCCAGTCGAGTGACTCAGGCAGTCGGTTCAGATTCTCACATCCCTCGTCGGTCACGATCACCATGTCTTCAAGCCGAATGCCGCCGACCGCTTGGCAGTAGAGGCCCGGTTCAACAGTCACCGCGTCACCGGCGACCAGTGCCGGTCCGCCGAAGTCCAACAGTGGAGGCTCGTGGACTTCCAGGCCGACGCCGTGCCCGGTCCCGTGCACCATGGCGCAATAGTCTTCGGGGGACTCATCGGTCGGCAGTCCAATTGAATAGCCGTGTTGCCGGATGGTCTGGATGGTCGTTTCGTGGACCTGTTCTCCCGTGACTCCGGTTCGGATCGAGGCGATACCAGCCGCCTTTGCGGCGGCAACGGCAGCGTGCATCTTGAGCAAGCGATCGGCAACGTCTCCGTGCACAACCGTTCGCGTGCAGTCGCCATTGTAGAGCGACTCGCGGTCCTGGGGGAAAATATCGACGATTACGGGCTGACCGGTCCGAATCAGCCCACTTCCCAAGTTGTGGCAATCCGCACCTTCAAGCCCACCTGCGACAATACAGGTTGGGTTCGCATAACCATGTTCTAACAGCCAGACATCGATGGCCGCGCGCACACGTTCGGCCGTCAGCGGCGCGCCGTCATGCCGCAGAACGCCGTCACGGTCAGCCGTCGTCCGGGCAATCAGCCTACATGCCATTTCCATCGCTTGCTCGGTTGTCTGCTGAGCGGCACGCAGGTGTTGAATCTCCTGCTCGTCTTTCGCTCGCCGCACACCAACTCCCATATCGAGATTGCATACGACATCGATGCCTGCTTCTTTCAGCATCGACGCATAGATCATTGGCAGAGTTCGGTCGGTAACGACTCGTGATATGCGGGCTTGCAGCAGCAGTTGAGCGGCCGCTTGTGCCGTAGCCGTCTCTCGGTAGCCCGACAAACCCGCTTTAGGCGCGAAGTCGGCGGGACAGGCCACTCGATCTACCCGAGCAAATTGTCGCGCACGCCCCATTTCAATATCTCGCAAGATCAATGTCGCCACTTGCCTGCCGTCTTCGGGCACTTCAACAATGACGGCCGGATCACCGACCAGGAACCGGATCCGGTGATACAAGGCCATATTGTTCGCGGGAATACCGGCCATCATCGTGGCAACGGAGTTATCCATGAGTTGAATCCTATTGTCTCAAAGATGGCAAGTCGCGGCATAAACAGCGTCTAACGTTGCAGACACGGCCAGAATGATCGTTCGAGTTTTCGTAACATCTTAGGCAAATGGAGGAGAATGGTTGTCGAAGGACCCCCATGGGCTTGTCCCATGGGTGAATAAGTTTCGTGAGCTAGCGCGATCTCGTGAAATGCCCCTTCCCCGCTCGCTCCCCGCCGCCAAAAGCGGCGGGGAGCGAGCGGGGCCTTTGGAGTGACATGTTGCTCTTTAGCTCAATAGACTCGCTCACCAACGGCACAAGGCCGTTGGGGTCGATTAACCGCAAA
>JAJSAJ010000932.1 GCA_024274855.1 Planctomycetota bacterium
GGACCAACCTCGGCCGCTGCTTCTCCTGCGAAGTGAACTTCAACCCAATTGATTTCACGATGGAAGCACTTGCCCTTGACTTCGTCGAAACGGTTCAGCGGCTGACGCCCTTGCTTCCTCCGCGCACACCCGGGTAACGCCCGAGCTAACATGCCGCGCGGGCAGCGTTGCCCAAATCAGCGAGGTAGTTCGCGGTCATGTTCAGCGATTTGTTCTGGCGTAATCAAGTGGGTGCAAACATTGGGTGGGAAAAACTATTCTTTCTACTCGATATGGGCGGGAACGTCCCGGACCGAGACGCCGAGATAGCTAGCTAGTGTCTTGGTGATCTGCTGATCGGTGCCATCCCACAGAGGGACGCCAAGAAAGCGAGCTAGCTTGGCGGCGTCTTCGCGCAGGTGCTTTAAACTGCCATGGCATGTGACCGCAATACGGTCGCTGTCTTGGAGCACTAGGTTGAGTTCGAAGTAATAAAAGTCACCCTCTGATTCCAAATATGTGAGGATTTGCAACGCACCGATCTGGTCGAGGTTCGTTTCGTGCTGCGCCTCGAGCCCACATCTGGCATTCAGTTTCCGATAGCGGTCATCCCGGTATTGATTCAGCTGTTTGTCGAAAACGACCGGTTTGCGTCCCTGATAAAACATCAATCCACCGAGACCTGTGAATACGATCCCTGCCGTCAGTGGCAGCAGGAGCCAGGCGATGTGTACGTGGTCAGGACGTTCGAGCCACCAAGACAACAGGGCGCCAAAGGACGCGAGGCCACATACGAAAGTCAGCACTAGGTAAATGGACAAGTGCCGCGTCATGCGGAGTTCGTAACGCGTCGGCGATATCTCTACCACCCGATAGGTGCAAAAACTCGCCCCCTCCGCTTCCATGGGTTCCCAGGCGGTGGCCGCGGCGAGCTGATCGCCAAATCGGGCCGGATCGATAGGCTGGAGTTCGTCGGACACTCATGGCCCTCCACGGTCGCCAGCAAGCCGGTAGCAGCATTGCCGACCGCAAATACAAAGGATGACTCTACGCCAGAACGCCGCGCTATCGCAGTCCACGCAACACTCTCAGGGCGGCCAACTGGCCGCCCTTTTCTATGCGCCGCCAGTCGGCTAAACCTAACTATCTTGCCAGACAATTAATCCGGGATAAACTCGGTCAAACAGTTTGGGACTTAGCAAACGGCTACGAATGACATTCGTTGGCCGAGGCACGATGCGGCTGAGCGAGAAGTCCTGTTACGGCCAAGTTTCAGACGAATTCACGGACGATTTCCGGTCGTGGGCGAGCGATCACGACTTTCTCGACCAGCAGTCCCTTCTTTCGAATCACGGTCGCGGCAACCTCGGCAGCCTCTTCCACCGAGGCAACATCGCCGGTGAATGAAACAAACCCTTTTCCGCCGATCGCCATCGCCAGATGAATGTTAACGAATTGAATCGGTGCCGATTTGATTGCCGTATCGGCAGCTTCGATAATCGATGCGATGCTGAACGCTTCGATCACACCGAGTGCTTTCAGTTCGGGCAGATGATCGACGCCGCTGATCGCAGGGAAAAGCGACGGATGGACGTTCGGAATGACGAAATGGTCGACAACCGTGTGGGCGCCGATTCGAACGCCGGCCTCGACACTCGACTGGACAGCATCCACATCGCCGCCAACGAGCACAATGTACTTACCGGGACAAACTGTGCGATTCAGCACAATCTCTACGTTTGCCGCTTTGAGGATCGTATCCGCAACCTCGAAGCCCTTGGCGATACTCGATGTTTCCACAATGCCGATTGCTGAATGTTTCTTGATACTCATCGTTTCAATTATCCCGTCGCAATTTCGATGTGTGTCGCGTTTACGGATTTAATACGTCCATTGACGCTTGCGTGGACAGGGCAACCGAGTTGGTCCTGGCTGACGGTTCCGATTGTTTCCCCCCGGCTCACTTTCTGGCCAACGTCGACCGCTGGCTGTGCCGGGCGCCCGATATGAGTGTCCAGGGGGATTCGGACCATCGACGGCTGCCATTGTCGTTGGATGAACTCGGCCTTGTGACTGTACTCGGTCAACCCGAGTCGCTGATAAAGGGTAGCGATCGGGATTTGGCGCCCCTCGCGAGCCGGATGCGGCGGTCGAAAAAGATGTTCCAATTCGGCGTCTGTCCGTCCCATCTTTTTTTCGCGCAACAACTGTTTGGCATCGGCGCACACGCTCTTGGGGTCGAGTTGCTCTGGGCAGGCTATCAGCGAGCAGACGTTGCACTCGCAACAATACTGGGCCCAGAGACTTCCAAGTTCCTTGGCGTTACCGGTCATCAATAATGTGCGCATGACTCGATGCGGCTCGATCGGATAGCCGAGAATGTACCGAGGACAAAGCTCTGTGCACATCGAGCATTGATCGCATTGACCATGTCCGATTCGCGTGTATGTTTCGCGCGAGGCCGTTTTTCGTTGAACAAGGTAGTGGTCCCGAGGAAGGACAATCAAGCCCGCGGTTGTCTTCGTGATCGGCTGGTCCGTACCTTTGGCCATGCCACCCATCATGACGCCGCTTAGGAGTATCGCCGGGTTATTGACCGTATATCCGCCTGCCGCGTCAAGGCAATCGGCCAGCAATGTTCCAACAGGAACCGTTGTTGTGTAAGGATGTGCCACGGCGCCGGTCACGGTGATGTACTTCTCGATCACCGGCGTTCCCTGGATTGCGTGGCCAATGTTAATAATCGTTTCGACGTTATCGACAACACAGTCGACATCCAAAGGCAGACCACCAGGCGGGATCTGACGTCCCGTAATCGCATGGACCAATACGTATTCATCACCTGCCGGATAGACATCTTCATAAACAAACAATTCGTATCCGGCAGCTAGTGCCGGGTCGCGCATGGCATTCAGCACGTCCTCGTTCTTGCGTTTGACCGCAATGGTCACTCGCGTGGCGCCGGTCGCTTGCTTCATTGCCTCCAGGCCACGAAACATCGCGTCGCAGTCGCGCCGCATTGCCTCGCGATCCTTCTGGAGTAGCGGCTCGCATTCCGCTCCGTTGACAATCACTTGCGCGACCTGCGCGTCAAGCTTCTTATAGGTTGGAAACCCGGCGCCACCGGCGCCAATGACTCCAGCGTTACGGATCGTTTGCAGTAACTGTTGGGTACCCACTTCGTCAGGCTCCCCGTTTCTGAATGACTTGAACGGAACTCACGCCAGGCCCGGCACGTTTTGGTGGTTTCCCGTGCCGCCCGGACGGTCGAAATGTCATGTTGCAGATAGCTATTAGTCTAATCTAGCTTGCCATGGCATACACGGGGGGATTTTAAAACAGCGGGCCAACTCGAAATCGGAAGCGATTTGCCCCCCCTCAGAGTCACTAGGGGCCGGCGAATCAATTGTTGTCGCGTTTACTGGGGCGCGTTCGTGCGGCGATCCTCTAGCTGCGAGACTGATGCACCCATGGGACGAGCCCATGGGGGTCTGTACGAGGAAGAGTGCGACAGTTATTGATTGGCGAATCCTAGGTCTTCTGGTGCGAAACCGGAAACCAGTGCCACCCAACCCCAAGAGTAAATCCTGACACAGCCCCAGCTGATCTGCGGCCGATTCGATTTCAGAGTGTCTGAAATCCCC
>JAJSAJ010000933.1 GCA_024274855.1 Planctomycetota bacterium
CTGATGCCAAAAAGAAAATCCGCAAAGCCAATCGAACGGTCGAATCGGGAAGAGGGGCGGAGAGTACTGAATTGGGCGTGCAATGTCCAGATCTGTTTGCCACGGCCCGGCGCCCGATCTCGGCCCGCCTGGCTGCCGAGTTTCGGCATCCCTCGCGGGCGGTCGCCTGACTTGCGTCCGCTTTTCCTTCTCAAGGTGGACGCTACAATCGACTCCAACTGCGCAGCTCCGCTGCGGCACCCGGCAATCTGCTCGCCCCACTCTGGCGTGGGGGCTGGCGGCCCTGCCGCCCCATATTTTCAATCTCAAAGATCGTTGCGTTTTTGGCAAGGCTGGGCGACCAACGGGGGCGGGCCATGGGGCCCCAAGCCGTGGCTTGGATTTGACTGGCGGCTCTGCCGCCCTTTGGAACTCTGTATGTGCTCACAACACCAGTCGACGTCGGCTTCCCATCAAGAGGCCAAAATGCATACCTATCCCTTCTGGTCCCCTAGGTTCTGGCACGGGATGCGGTTCGGACATTGGATGCAGTTGCTAGCAGAAAACCACTATCGAGTTTCCCCCACTCGGGTCGTGATGGCCGGCTTGATTTCGTTGATTTCACCCTGCAATTCCGGCTTGGCCCGCCTGCAAAGGCTCAGACATGGTTCGAAAATCAGCCGAACACGGATCGAGGACCCGCCGGTGTTTATCGTCGGGCATTGGCGCAGTGGTACCACGTATCTGCACGAACTGCTCGACCTGGACGCACGATTCGCATGCCCCACGACGTACCAGTGCTTCGCGCCGGCTCACTTCCTTGTTTCCGAATGGCTGCTTGCACGTTTTGTCGGCTTGCTTCTGCCCAGACATCGCCCCATGGACAACGTCAAGGCGGGGTGGCAACAGCCGCAGGAAGATGAATTCGCATTGCTGACACTCGGCGCCCACACTCCCTATCGCCGCATGGCCTTTCCGAATGAACCGCCTCCCGATATGGAGTACTTGGACATGGACGGAATTGGCGAACTGGAGCTGCAGGAATGGAAATCAGCCCTTCGGCGGTTTATCAAAGCATTGACCTATTACTCGCACAAACGACTGATTCTTAAGTCACCGACTCATACCGGCCGAGTTGGTGTGTTGAGTGAGCTATTTCCCGGTGCTAAGTTTGTCCATATTACCAGGCATCCCTACAGTCTCTTCCCCTCCACGCGACGACTCTGGCGATCGCTTGACCAGGTACAGGGCTGTCAGGTGCCCCGTCATGAACGCTTAAGCGAGTATGTCTTCGAAGCTTTCGAGCGGATGTACGGTGGGTTTTTTCGCCAGTCCGAATCACTGGCCCCATCGAACCTCATCGAACTTCGTTACGAAGACCTTGTGGCCGATCCGCTGGAGAACATCCGCCGTGTTTATGAGCAGTTGGAGCTGGGAGACTTCAAGGCGGCTCGCCCCGCATTGCAGGCCTATGCCCAACGGCAACGTGACTATAAGACGAATCGCTATCATTTGGAGCCGGATGTGAAAATCGAGCTGCAGCGTCGATGGGCCGAATACTTCCGTCGTTATGACTATGCGACGGATGCGTAGACGTTTTGGGCGGGCGACCTGAAAACAATCGGAAGGGCAATGATCGTTAGCTGGGCCGACGGGAGGGCGAGGCTCCCGCCGAGCCGGTGAAAAGTGTCGACGCTGATTGACGTTACGGCTCAGCAGGAGCTTCGCCCTCCCGTGTGGTGGACCACGTTACGATCAAGGCCGCTCTGACTCGGAATTCAAACGTCGTGCAAGCAAATGTGCGAGCAGTCCTAGGGTGTGGCCAGCTCGCCGTCGAGAGTCGTCCATCATCCGCAACGTTCCCGGCGAGCGCCGGCACACCAGGAATTGCGTGGCAAGTGAGAATGCGTCTTGCCGTCGCCTTCGCGTAGTGGTGCGTCTCCATCCAGATCAAGTAGCGGTGCAGCAGGGCCGTCAGGCCTGCGGGATCCGTCGGTCCCGGTCCCCCACGGGCTTGTCCCGTGGAACCAAAGTCTCTCAAGCTAATGGGCACCGGAGCGCGCGTCCCGACGCCGCAATGCCTCCCTCTCCGCCGCCTTTGGCGGCGGAGAGGGAGGCATTGCGGAGGGGCGTTCATGCGGCGATCTTCCTTAGCTGCGA
>JAJSAJ010000934.1 GCA_024274855.1 Planctomycetota bacterium
CGATCGATCGATCCTTGCACTCTTGCTTGAAGATTTGTGCAGACGGCGTGCGTCTGCAGCGAATTGGGCCTACAACGCAACCTTTTCCGTTAACGCGGCCGACTTTTTCTCCGCCAACACCAACTTCACCGAATCAATCGATTGCGCCGGTGTGATGATGTCCGGAACATCCTCGCCGCGAACCGCCTTCACGAAGTGCTCGATCTCGTTCGAATAGCCGTCGCCGGAGACAACTTCGGGACAATACGCATCGCCATCGTCCGGACAGACTCGAAATGTCGGTTCACGCGTACAGTCGTATACGATTGTCGCTTTCTCGAGCAGGATATTGAAGCTCATTTCAAATCCAAAGGCCGGCGTCATCACCCAGCCACCCTCCGCGGTGATGACGCGGTTGTCATCGTAAACGTACTGAGTGACAATATGGTCGTCGCCACCGGATGGCCCGCTCGTGGCGCGACTGAAAACGGCCGTCGGCATCCCGAACAAATGCTGCACAAAGTCGGAATCATGGATGTGCAGGTCGAGCGCCGCGGATCCACTCTTGGCACGATCCATCAGCCAACCTTCCCAGGACCACGTGGGAGTCAGACTCAATCGCTGGAATGTCGCGGCAAGCACCTTGCCGTACCGGCCGGAATCGACCAGTTCCTTTGCCTTGACATATTCGGGCCAGAACCGAATACAGTGCCCGACCTGCAACAGCTTTCCAGTCTGCTCGGAAGCGGCAATCATCTCCAAACCATCCTCGACATTCAACGCCATCGGTTTCTCACACAACACGTTGACACCCGCGCGCATCGCCTTGATCGCGTACTCTTTGTGCATGTACGTTGGCAAAGTCACCGAAAGCGCATCAAGCTTGGACTCGGTCAACATCCTTCCAAGATCGTCATACAGACCAATATCCGTGAAGTCCAGTGGCGCATCGGCACCCTCGATATTTCCTCCGGCGCTGCCAGTCTCTTCAAATTTCGCCTTATCCGTGTCGCAAATCGCAACGACCTGAACATCTTCCATCGCCTGATAGCAACGAAAATGCATCTTGCCCATGAAGCCCAAGCCGATAATGCCAACTCGTGTCATCCTGCAATTCTCCCTGCTATTGAACGAAGATTGGGAAACCTGGCCAGTAACGCGACCGGTAGCCAGATCGTGCTCGCTCTCTGCGATTCCTCATCGATAGGTTCTGCTCAACGAAACCAGTCGACTTGCATTCGAGTACTCTACTTGAACAGCTTCTTCATCGCCTCCGCGGTCTTCTCCGGGCGACCTGGCAGGTAAGGAAGCATCTCGGCCGTAACATATCCGTCATAGCCGACCTGGGCTAGAGCCGTTTTAAGTGATTGAAAATCCAGATCACCTTCGAGCATATCGACAAACCCGTCTGCTGTCCCGATCGACTTCTTGAAGTCTTTGACATGGACTCGCACAATGCGCTTGCCCAGGATCTTGATCCAGTGTTCCGGGTACCCAGTCAACAACACATTTCCCGCATCAAAGTAACTGCCGACTGCGTTCGACTCGAAGCCATCGATAAAGCCCCGCATCTCGAGCGGACTCAGCAGAAACTTATTCCAGACGTTTTCGATGCCGAGAGTGACACCGAGTTGCTCAGCTGTTGGGACAATCTGTTGGACCGCTTGTTTGGCACGGTCGTAGCAGACGTCGTACGGGACTACGGGGCTGTTTTCCAGAAAGAAAACATCGACTGCTCCAGGCACGAACAAGTACGCATCCGTGCCAAGCCACTTGGTCACCTGCAATGACTTCTTGGTAAACTCGACAATTCTTGCACGAACGACTGGATCATCATCGGTCGGCGAACACCCCCAACTCTCACCGCTCGCAACGCTGGCGATTTCGATTTCCAAGTCGTTAGCCTTTGCCACAATTGCCTCGCACTCGGACTGCGAAGTCTCGTGGGTCAGCACTCCCGAACTGGCGATACAAAGCTCAATCGCATCGAAGCCCAAATCTTTTGCCTGAGCCATCGCGTCAAAAACGGGTATCGCGCCGTCCAATCCCCGTTCGAACATCCAGTAACTGGCACTAATTTTCATGGCCTGATCCTTCCGCTAACAATGGGCCGACAATAGACGTACAATCTTCGGGAGAGAGAACGTCCTATCCAGTCGACGGCCGCATTGGAGACTGTGAACACACTCGGGCAAACAGATGCACGTCGTACTTCCGAACCGATCGCGGGCCCAGCAAAACACTATGGCACCCCGTCACGAAACCCCGTCACGAAA
>JAJSAJ010000008.1 GCA_024274855.1 Planctomycetota bacterium
GCGACACGTGCGGGACACCATTTGCCGATGTGGCACTGGCCGAATTTCGTACGTTACAGGAGTCCCGGCCGGTCCAAAGCAGTTTCCACTACCATTATGCGCGCTTGGTCGAAATAATCTTCGCATTGGAGAGTATCGAACTACTGCTACAGGACCCGGATATCCTGAACGAACGTGTTCGTGCCCGAGCACGTAGCAATTGCGACGAGGGCATTGGGATTGCCGAGGCACCGCGCGGGACCCTGATCCACCATTATAACATCGATGCCGATGGCTTGATGACCTGGATGAACCTGATTATTGCTACCGGGCACAATAACCTGGCTATGAATCAAGGGATCAAACAGGTCGCCCAAAAGTATGTCAAGAGCGAACGATTGGAAGAAGGCATGCTCAATCGAGTTGAGGCCCTGATTCGTTGTTACGATCCGTGTCTTAGTTGTGCTTCCCATGCGTTTGGCCAAATGCCTCTTCACATCCAGTTGACCGATTCATCCGGAAAGGTGATCGATGAAGTTCGACGGGATGGATGAGCGAGTATCTGAACGCGTCGATCAGCGACGTGTCGTCGTGATCGGCTATGGCAGCCCTATTCGCGGCGATGATGCTGTCGGCCCGCTGGTTGCCGACCATCTGAGCCAACAGCTTGATCAACCACAAGTGGAAATCATCAGCCGCCACGTCCTGACCGCCGAACTGGCAGAATCCTTGCGAGATGCTACTCTGGTGATTTTTGTCGATGCCGAGATTCAGGGACGTACCGGTGACGTGACTGTGCGCCACTTGCTGCCGCGAACGGATACCGCTAGTGCGATGGCCCACACCCTGGACGCCGAAGCATTGCTCGGGTGGACTCAGGGACTCTATGGAAGATCGCCCGAAGCTGTACTCGTCTCAACGCCAGGCATCTCGTTCGACTACGCAAACTACCAACTCTCGCCCGCAGTCGAAGCCGCCATCGGTCCGATGGCTGAGTGCGTGCGGAACGCGATCCGGCAACACCTTGATTAGTCTTGGGTTTTTCTGTTTCTGGAAATGGACTGGAGACGGTCGTGATGCCGCCGCTGGATGGTGATCTCTGGTCGATCCTCTGGCTTTCGTTACGGGTTTCGGGCGTCGCCGTGTTGATCAGTTCCCTGATCGGGATCCCCTGTGGTGTTTGGTTGGGGCTGTCACAGCGGCGAGGAAGACACCTTCTGTCCGCAGTGATTCAGACGGGGATGGCGTTGCCGCCAGTTGTGGTTGGACTGGTTCTGTATATTCTGCTTTCGCGTAGTGGTCCGTTGGCATTCTTGGGCTGGCTGTTTACACCAAAGGCCATGATCGTTGCGCAGACGGTCCTTGCGTTGCCTTTCGTGATTGGGATTACCATGTCCTCGGTCGCCGCTGTGCCCAGCGAACTCCCTTTACAGATCCGGACGCTTGGGGCAAGTGCCTGGCAGTGCCGTTGGGCAGTGCTTCGCGAGGCACGTCACGGTGTTCTTCTGGCGGTGGCGGCCGCATTCGGAAGGAGCATTTCCGAAGTTGGGGCCGTGCTGATCGTCGGGGGTAACATTCAAGGACACACGCGAGTGTTGACCACGGCGATCGTGCTTGAAACTGGGAAAGGCGATTTCGCATTCGCATTGGCACTTGGCGCCGTGCTTCTTCTGCTGGCCTTGGCCGTGAACCTTCTGATCGCTCGATTGCAGAGAGGCAGGTGGCCGGCATGACGAGCGAAGCCTTGTACCGAATGCGAGATTTGCAGAAGCGTTACGGATCGGATTTTGCATTGCATGTCCAACAGATGGATGTCCGACAGGGCGAGGTGCTCGGCCTGCTCGGGCCGACCGGGTGCGGAAAGAGTACGCTGCTGCGAATCCTGGCGGGACTTGAGAATCCATCGAGTGGCTGTATTCATTTTTCGGGTGCTCCACTGGTCGCGACCGCCTTGCCACTGGTGACGCTTCGTCGCATGACGCTGGTTCCTCAGCGGCCGATTTTGCTGGCCGGCACCGTGCGGTTGAATGTCGAGTATGGTTTGCGGTTGCGACGGATTCGTAACCGGACTGAAAAGGTTGACGACGCGCTCGAACAGTTGGGGCTGACCGGGATCGCTTCGCAGGCCGCTCAGACGCTTTCCGGTGGACAGACCCAGCTTGTTGCCTTGGCGCGGGCATTAGTGATCACGCCTGACGTATTGCTGCTCGATGAGCCGACCGCACATCTCGATCCGGCTCATGTGGCACTGGTCGAGGGAGTCATCCAACGCTTTCGGCAGGAATACCGCGCAACCATTGTCTGGGCCACGCATAATCTGTTCCAGGCACGCCGCGTTGCCGTCCGCACGGCACTGCTTCTGGATGGCCAGTTCGTCGAAGTGGGACAGACCGAAGAGTTCTTTAAGAATCCATCCGACCCTCGCACGGACGATTTCATACAGGGGCGAATCGTATACTGATTGGACAACGCCACATTGATCCTGCTGATAAGCGAGAGCGTCTCACGGATGAGAGGGGAAGTCGGCCCACGGATGACAAAGCGTCCCACGGATGAAGGGACGCCTATGGTGAGGAACGTTGTTCGGATTGTTTTGCCGAAGATTTGAGCCGGATCCTTTCAGAAGCCAGAGGTCTGAAGTCTGAAGGCTACGTTATGAAAGAAACTGAGATGAAGTGGAGTTCGTTGGCGGCTGTTCTTCTGGTCTTTGTTGGCTGCCAGGACCACGAAGAGTCCGAAACTCTTGTTTTGGCGACGACGACCAGTACTCGGGACAGTGGATTGTTGGGGGTGCTGGTGCCGATGTTCGAGAAGGAGACTGGGATCGACGTGAAAGTGGTTGCCGTCGGCAGCGGACAGGCGCTCGAGCTTGGACGGCGCGGAGATGCCGATGTGCTACTGACCCACGCGCCCGAGGCCGAGAAACAGTTCGTAACGGACGGAGATTCAGAACAACGTCGAGCCGTGATGCATAATGATTTTGTTCTGGTCGGTCCAAGAAACGATCCGGCTGAAATCAAGGGCGAGTCCTCCGTGGTCGAGGCGTTTCGGCGCATTGCTCGGAGTAATGCTCCGTTCGTTTCACGCGGGGACGAATCGGGAACGCACATGAAGGAAAAGAAACTCTGGCAAGAAGCAGGTGTCGAACCACAAGGAAACGGATACGTTCTAGCGGGAGCGGGAATGGCCGAGGCACTGCGGATGGCGAGCGAGAAACAAGCCTACACACTTTCCGACCGCAGTACCTTCCTGGCACTTCGCGACCGGCTTGATCTGATAATTCTGGAAGAAGGCGACCCAGTGCTTTGCAATCCGTATAGCGTGATGGTGGTCAGTCCGAAAAAGCACTTCCGTGTGAATCAAAAGGCGGCAAGGCGGTTCGCTAACTTTTTGCTTTCCGCGAAGGTACAATCGATTATTGGCGAATTCGGTATCGAATTGTTTGGGCAGCCGTTGTTTTTTCCGGATGCGCATCCAGGTAATATGGATTAGAGTGTGGTGAGAGAGCATATGGTTTCTTCACCATGAGGTAGTGCGGCGTTGACTCGGGAAAATCTTCTTCTTGGCCATTTGCGAGGTAATATAACGATGCTCAATAGCCATAGAGTCCCAGCCATGACGCTGTTGTTGTTTGGCTTGATCGGGCCCGTGTTTGCGGTCCCACCGAGCAACAAAGATCCAGCACCACTCGAGCTGCGTGCGGTTCGACCGGAGCTAACGGATGCGGTGCTGTTCAATCCTGGCATGGGGCTCTATCTGGCAGGTGGCGAGCGACTTGGCTATCAGCCGTCACCGGACGCTTGGGTCTTTAAAATGGCGGACATTGTCTACTTTCGTCCCGTATGGGCCGATCTGGAAGAAGCGGGGCCGGGCAGCGGATTTGATGCATACTTTCAACCGATTCTTGACTTTTGGGTCAAGAAGATGGGCAAGCGAGTGGCCTTTCGCGTGATGTCGGAAAGTATGCACTCAGGCCGTGAATATGCAACGCCGAAATGGGTTTTCGATCAAGATGTGCCGAGCGTTCGGCACGTGGGTGTGCGTGGCAAGCAGCAATGGGATCCCGTGTTTTGGAACGAAAAGTACTTGCAGCTGCATTGCCAGTTCATCGCCCGACTCGGCCAGTACCTTGATGGTCGTGCCGGGCTCTAGTTCATCGATATCGGCAGTATCGGTGAATGGGGTGAAATGCACTTGGGATTGCATATCCCCGGACGATGGACGTCCGAGCAATTGGAACAGACTGGATTTTCTCGGTCCAAATATATTGGCGCCTATCGCCGTGTCATCAACGCGCACGCCAAGGCTTTTCCCAGCACACGCGTCTTTTTGAACGTCGGCGACTATGCTCCCATCAACGATTTTGCAGCGATTCGTGGCATGAACTTTCGGCAGGATGGATTGACTCCCCGCGGGCCAAGCGCCGATGTTGGCCGCCGATTCTATCGCCCCTATTCCGCGCGAGGTGTGATCTGTAACTACGAGTTCCATAGCGGGCTGCACAGCATGCAAAAGAAGGACTGGGACCTGCAGACAACTGTCGATAAGGGCCTGAGTGACCCCATTTCGTATATGAACACGAATGTGCTCGGTCCGTCCCAGTGGGAGAACGCGCCACAGGATGTCAAAACCATGTTCTTGGAGGCCGCTCGCAAAATCGGCTTCCGATTTGTCCTTACCGAAGCACACGTTCAACAGCAGATTCGAATTCGCAAGGATCGCCCCAGTCGCCTGATCGTGACGCACCATTGGAAGAACACGGGGATTGCTCGCTGTTATGAAAGCTACGCACTCAAGTTCACTCTGCACGACCAGCAGGATAAGGTGGTAGCCGGTGACTTGTTCTTCCCTGACCGTCCAACGACCCAATGGGACCCCGGTTCAGACATCAACCTGCAGTCCGTGATCACAATCCCCGCCGGCATGGCGGCAGGAGACTATCGGCTGAAGGTCGCAATGATCCTGCCCGAGAAACGGCAGCGACCGATTCAGCTGGGGATTGCTGGTGCGGATCTGAACGGCCGGTACTTGTTATGTGATGTTCCGGCTGTTCCCTTGCGCAACGAGCATGCCGATCTGATTGTGGAGGGGTTTGAAAAGTCAAAGCATGGGTGGAGTGCTGCACGGGGAATTACGCTGACGATTGATTCCAAGGAGCGGCACGCGGGCGCGTCGAGTCTGCGTGTCGAAGGGACTCAGACTAAAGGCTGGAACTATGCCGCCGGCAGACAAGAAATCCCGGTTTTTCCTGGTAGCAAATATCGCCTGACCTGCTGGGTTAAGGTGGACCAGATCGAACCGGAATCGCTGCCCCCCTATGCCAAAGTCGGTGTCCATGATGCGGAAGGGGAATGGGTTGCGAACATCGTGACCAACAGGTACGACATGCACAAGATTGGGCAGTGGCAATTGTTGCAGGCTACTGCCGAGACGCCACTGAATGCCGCGCGCGGGCAATTTGCGTTGGAGCGAGGATCGAGCGAAGCAACAACGCGAGTTCGGATCTGGCTAGATGAGATTTCGCTGGAGATGGTGGAAGGCCCGTAGAGTTGGTTTCGGGATTCATTGTGTTGTGTTGCGTTTCAACACCAAGACAAAGTCATGATCGGTCTCTCCAAACGCCAATCGTTCGCTGCCGTTGACCGATCGCTGTTGTACATTTGGCTTGCCCGGCGACTGCGTGTCCAGGTCGCGGATTGTCAGCTGATAACGACCTGGTGGCAAGTGCAGTTGCACATCCAACGACCGCCGGGTTCGCTGGCGCAGAAACTGTGTCCAGACGCCACGTCCCATGTCGACTTTCCACGGCGCGATACCAGCAATATTGCGGACGTAGGCAAGCAATTCGCTGTGGTCCCGGTTGGCCAGATAGCTGAGCTGCCAGCCCTTGGCAATCTCGAACCGCAGTTGGTTTGGTTCGGTTGGAGCGAACTGTTTCAGGTTACAAGTGTGCGGGTATAGATCGGGTGTTGTCGTAAAGTCGAAATCGATACCACGCGACAGGTAGTGTTGGACGTAACGCCCCATCATTGCTTCAGCACGTTTGCCTTCTGGCGTGCGGAACCACTTGTCGTCGTCCAACGGATGACGCACATCGATTCCAATCTCCGGCCGTGCTCGCTGGAATGTGGTCAGCGACAGTTGCGCCATTGCCTCGCGTGCCGGCAGAAACTCTTGAACTTCGTCGCCGCGAGCGTTCCAGAAATAGACTCCCGGATTGCCGCTGGTCAGCGCCATCCAGATGATGTCGCGCATGACCCACCGTCGTAGTCGTGAGTCCTGGTGATGGCGAAACTGGTCACCAGACGACTCGCCCATGAAGCAGGGTCCGCACATTTGACCATAGCGAGTCAGCAAGCTGACAGCCGCGCCGTAGTCCAACTCGGGCGTTGTCGTATGACCGTGTGGATAGAGATGATAGTTGTAGAAATCGATGTTCGTCCGCTGATGCCACCAGAGGGGATCCGCGGTACGTAGGCCGCCGCCACCATGGCTGGCACAGACCGGTGTGTCGGGGTCAAGCTGGTGAAGCACGTCCACGGCGTGGTTCGCCCACGTTGCCGGACAATCGACCATCTCGTTTTCCAGCTCGTAGGCAAATACCTGGGGGTTCGTTCGTACAAGCGGAACGAGTTGTCGAACGTACTGGTCCTGGCAGGCCAGGACATCTGGGTCCGTATATTTCTTGTCGATCAAGTTGAGTAATCGTTGATCTCGGACAAAACGCCGCTGAGCGGGCGGCAATTGCTCCAAATCTTCACCCGAAAAGGCGGGCAGTACGTACTGACGGAGATGCTTCGCATTGAAATAAGCCGGTTTAGTGTAGTCTTCGTGAATCACCAGTTGGAACTGTAAATCGAACTCGCGAGCGATGTCCAGATACCGAGCCACCTCGCCCATCAACGAGCGGTTAAGTCGGCCACAAAGATCCATCGGTTCCATACCGTTGCTGCGATGGGTGCGCAACATCATGCGGACGGCGGTTACGCCGTTTTGTTTCAGGAAGTCCAGCCAACGCCGCTTATCGGCGTCACTGGTGTCGGTAAAGCTGCGCAGATCCGCCCATTGGCTATCGGATGTGGGACGTTGTACCCAGTTGCCATAGAATCCACCCAAGGGCACGAACGCTTTGCCTCGCTGGTCAGCGAAGTAGCCGTTCGGCAGCAGGCGAATCTGTCGTGGTCGTGGTGCCTTTGCCACCATGCAAATGCGAGCTGATTGTCCTTGATGCCCGCCAGTGTCGTGTACCGACACCGAAGCTACGCGACGTTCATCCGATAGAAAGTGGAGTTGAGCGTCCAACTGGCCACGCGTATCACTCTTGCCCTTGGAAGGTTCAATGTGTGTGCCACGAGGCGCGGAGAGTGTGATGTGCTGGTTGGCCAAGGAGACTGGGTTGTCGTACACATCAACCAACTGCACGCGGATCGGTATGTCGGGTTTGCCGTCAGGTACGAAGACAGTTTGCAAGGGCCATACACGGTAATGGTCGGCAGGTCCGGGATGAGTAGTGATTTCGGCTGATGCGGGTGGCACGTTGTTTGCGAAGTCGGCAGTCACCAGCAATTGATCGCTCGATTTGCCGGCCCGCTTGCTTGCCTGCAGGGATATTGCTGCACGGCCTTTCGCATCAGTCACGCCGCGTCGTTTTCGTGGACCATCCGCTAAAGATGTGAAGTGTGCCGCATCGGAAAGCGTGCCACCTCCTTTGGAGTGCAGCTGGAACGTGACCGGATAA
>JAJSAJ010000935.1 GCA_024274855.1 Planctomycetota bacterium
CCGTTTACGCTTCGAAGCTCTGGGGTGAATTGCATAGGCTCCCCGAGCACCAGATGGATCTCCCCATCGAACGCGCGATTTGGCCGGCAGCCGAGCGTCTGACCGGCCCCAGCGTTGAGCGGTTTCGTGAACACGCCGTTCAAGATATTCTCCGAATCATTCGCAATCGAAGGCGGCGCGAGCGTGCCGCGGTCCAGGAACTCGTATTTGCGGAGCTTGCAATTCCATAGCATGACAGGAGTCGAACTATGTATGACCCGGTAATCGGACAGTTCATCAGCGAAGACCCCATCGGCTTCGACGCGGGTGATCCGAACTTGAGAAGGTACGTTGGCAATAGTCCGACGAACGCGACTGATCCAAGCGGGCTTAGCCCTTGGAAGGGGATCGCGCGGATTCTCGGCAAGAAATGGACCGAGGAAACCTGTGAACGAGCAGGAAAGACCCTAGCCACCGAACTCCTCCAGAAACTCGCACGCTACACTCCCGATTCGCAAAAAGCTCAAGAGATTATTCGTCGTTTGAAAGCAATGGGCTGGGTTGAAGAAAAACTAGCGAAAGGTTCACACAAGGGGGAAGGACTGATCCTACGCGAAATCGTTGATGGAAAACGAACGGATACGTTTCTCCAGTGGCATCCAGGTGGCGGGCATCATGGTCCAGATCCATACTGGAAATTCAGCAGTGGAAAATCCGGAACAATGCGGACGGTAGGCGGAACTGTTGGCGCAATTGCAATTGCCGTGATACCGGGTGCTGCCCAAGCGAGCGAGGGCGATTGGAATGGTGCTGGTAGGGACGTGTTCATTGAGTTCACACCGCTGGTTTGGTCGAAGATGATGTGGGAATCGCTGGGTTCTTTCTTTGATTGGTGTGAAAAAGATCTCTATGGAGAGGAGTATCATGAACGCATGGAACAACGTCGAAAGGATTTTTGGAAATAGCAACAGACATTTCAAGACGGAAATGTCTCCGATTATGGTTGCAACAGTATTGGAGTAGTAATGAGCGACGATGTCATTGAGTCTAACATGCGCCTACGCAGGCAAGCCTTGCAACAAGCGGCGCTTCCTGCTGAGCGTCGAATTGAACGTCTCAAAGGATTCGATGTGCCTTTCGAAGTGGCCGACGACGTGCATCAAAGCAGTTTGTGGGTACTTGACAATGTTAGGTTAACAGACGAGCAGCGATCAAGCCTTGTCGCTTTGGATCGGCTCACAGACGAAATGAGTGGTGCACACAATGTCCAGTTATGGACAGAGGATGCCTTGCAGTCCCATCCTGATTGGGAGAAAGTACGGCAACTGGCTCGCTGTACCCTTGAATTGTTTAACTGGCCCATTGAGGATAGCGATGCCTCAGGCGTCGAAGTGGTTTGGCCTGAATCGGGCCCTGTGGATTTGGGGTAGCGATTCTAAACCAAACCTAGTGACTCCAACCACATTTGGGTACGAAATGCACCAACTTCATCCGTTTGGCAACCCTGAGCCACCGCTTGGCCGTTGCTTTGGAGATACCAAGAAAGCGACCGACGGCGGCCGCAGAAACCGGCTTGCCGTCGATCGAAAGTTCTTTCACTGCGGCCGCCGCGCGCCGCGCCTTTTGTTCCGCCAGCGTTTCGGTGACCTCGACACCCGCCGGCACCCACCCTCGGATGATACCGCCTGGACTCGAGTAGACCGGCGTGGCACGGCCCTCTTCCTTCGCGGCATGCAGGTATTTCAAGACTTGGGCATGTTCCATTGGCAACTCCCTGCCGATCGTCGCAGAGCCAACGGGCTTCCCGGCATACAACTGTCCCAGCGTTTGAACAACCCGATCTTGTTGCGACATCGCGTGGGTTTTGAATCGGATCACCATTGTTTCTCTTTTGGTCTGACTGGAAGCACGGATC
>JAJSAJ010000936.1 GCA_024274855.1 Planctomycetota bacterium
GCGTCGGCTGCGAGCTATTTCTGGGCAGCCGCGGCAATCACCGGTGGGCGGGTCACCGTCCGCGGTCTGGGACCCAATGCGTTGCAAGGGGACGTAACCTTCTGCGATTGCCTTGAGCAAATGGGGTGCCACGTCGATCGTGCGAACAACGAGATTACCGTCACCGGAAGACCGTTGCATGGAATCAACGTCGACATGAATGCGATCAGTGATACGGTCCAGACCCTTGCTGCCGTCGCGTTATTCGCTGACGGGCCAACAACCATCCAGGGTGTTGCTCATATTCGCCACAAGGAAACGGATCGAATTGGCGACTTGGCCCGCGAGCTTCGAAAACTGGGGGCTCGAGTTGACGAATTCGAGGACGGGCTCTGTGTCGTGCCGGGCCGGCTTCACGGCGTTGAAATCGAAACCTACAACGACCATCGGATGGCCATGAGCCTCGCACTTGTCGGGCTTCGCGTTGCGGGTGTCAAGATCCGCAATCCCCGATGCACCGAAAAAACGTACCCTCGATTTTTTGAGGATCTTGCAACGCTGTGCGCCGGCTAGTGCCTTGTCAAACTCAAATATTCGGGGGGCCAGTTCGAAGCGTCCTGTCAGCCGATCAGACGCGCGATCCCACGTCGCAAAACTGCGAGAATCGAAGGGTGTGGAGGCGAAGTGGCTAGAGACAATCGCAGGAAGTCGTTTGAGTCCCCGGCTTAGATGGCCCTGACATGAGTTCGAAATGCACTCGGCGGCAGAATGTCACCGGGGCAAATGGTGTTGGTCGCCATCAGCGGGCGCACGCGACGTCTCGGAGCCGGCCAACAGCTCGTCGGCACGTTCCAACAAACCAACACTCGATTCCGCTGTTAACGATCCGACATCCGGATCATGTGCTTCGAACTGGCCGCTGCAGTGTGGGCAGCGCACCAGCCTACCCAAATACTGCACTCGAATCTGTAAATTCCGACCGCACGTCGGGCACTCTCGAAGGAAAAAAGTGGCTCTAGACATGACGGGGGTCTCCTACCTACCGTGTGCCACGAACAAACCAGAACAAGGCCCTTAGTGTATACAATTCAATCATAGACCGCAATAATGGGGCGTTTCTTTTTCCCTCAGGACCAACGGACCAGACCCTCTAAACTGCATATCCTGCGTGGTCCATGCGAAACCAAACAAACATACGGCTATTGAATCGTGCCCGAGTTGACTGGCAGCAACGTCCGATACCAGGAAGATCGTATGATTCAGTAACAAGGAGCCCTATCGCTCCGGTGAAGAAGAAATATCTGGGTTGGCCCCAATCAGTTTGGCTGCAGATTTTTCGAAGAACTGCCCGACATGAAGCTTCCGCTCGTCGTATTTCGAGCTCGGACGTCTCGTTTGCGCGAGGCAGTCTTGTGACGTGTTTGGAGATTGACGAAACTCGCATTTCTAGTTTTCCTGTCCATTTTCACTTTGATTCAATGAGTACTCTCATGCCACATATCAACCGACTGACCATGGCAGCCGTGCTTTTAATACCTCTAATGGGGCATCACTTCACCGTAACCTCTGTCCGCGCCGGCGAGCCAAAACTGTCGCCCGTCCAAGTCAGGCATGTGATAGACAGTCATTTCAGTCAGCGCAGC
>JAJSAJ010000937.1 GCA_024274855.1 Planctomycetota bacterium
GCGGACATCCGTTTTATTCAGGCTCTGCTGGGTCATGAGTGCCTGTCGACCACGCAGATCTACACGCACGTGTCGATCGGCAAGTTGTGCGAGGTCCATCGCCAGACGCACCCGGCCCGGCTTTACCGCACGGACGACACTTCGAACGCGGACCGGTCCGGACAAGCTCCGTCGGCCGGTAGCGTGCCGCCGGAAGGCGGCCAGCTGCCGGATGTTCAAGACGCTTCCGGGGACGATCCGAACGACGACTGAAAGTCCGTAGACCGGTAGCCATTCTCAAGCGAGTGTGCACAGGGTCCGGAACGGTGAAAGGTGAGGAAGAGAGTCCAGAGGGGGGCGCCAATGAGCGCCCCCGCTGGTCTGCGTGAGCGCCGAGAGTACGGGCGGCCGTCAGGCTGCCTTGTCACCTCAAGATTCTTCGGATTCTTCTTTGGATTCTCTTGACAATCGAGTAGAATCAGTCGCAGTTCTTTGACATGATAAACAAGCCTCGCGCTCGCCCACGCGCGAGATACCGGTGGCGGCCCGCCGATGCCTGTCCGCGAGCCAAAACCACGATATACGTAGCGCCTCCGCGTCTGGACCCCGGAAACCGCACTAGATGGTACTATTGGCACCGATGCCTGAGTGCCGAACTGGGGCGGTTCGTCAGTAGGGATCCGATCGGGTATCTTGGTGGTTTCAACTTGTACGAGTATGTCCAAAGTGGCCCTTTGCGCGCCGTGGACCCGGAGGGGCTTTGGTGGACAGGGTACAGTATCCCGTGTGTTGATTTCGGACCAAATCTCAATATGAGCCCCGTTCCATTGCCCGCTGACAATATACTGGAATGCCCAACAGGTTACGGTCGCTGGAAAACTTGCGAGTACGTAAGAGAGACTGTTACGTGGCACACAATCGCGGAAAAGGAGGCATCAATAATCGGGTTTTACATGGGTTCTGGGGGGATACACCGTATTTGTTCACAGGTAAGTTTGTCCTCAAGAGGCCGCTTATTCGAAATACGTACAAGTGCCATTGTGAACAGGCTTATGTGTGTTATACGAATACAGGTTATGCCAGCGGCGTTATCACTGGTCCGGCATTTTGGGAGGATCGCTACAGTTGGGGTCCGTGGCGGGTGGAGTTTACGGGTGACAGGTATGAAGGCGAAGGGGGTTCAGTTGACCCTGGGGATGTCACAAACGTCGTCGGGCTCCTGATTACTGTTGGACAAGTGGCAGCAGCCTGTTGTGTGCCGTGATGCCATGAGGCTGCGTTGGCGAGCGATTTGCTCTCGGTCAGTTCACGGTACGGAGAAACGATAATGCCACAACTCAGATTGACGGACGTTGTTCACTACGGCGAGCTTCCCGTGCTCGTGCTCGCTGGGATTACTTTTGTGATTGTTTTCTTTGTTCGCAAGGACACAAAACTTCTCCTTCCGCTTCTGGCTGTGGTTTGTGAATGCTGTAAGTCCTTGTTGCTGTTCCTCGGCGCCTCTCGGCTAGTTGCAAGCACTAATATCGGATTGCTCTCGACCATCGCCACCTATTTAGCACTCTTTGCTTGGTTGTTCATCTTGCTTTTCGGAATTACGCTGTTTGTGGAATCAGCCCGAGACATGAGGAAACGCAAGAGACCTTTGCAAGGAGAGGTAGTAGAGCCCGTATTGTCAAAAAACTGAGACGGTGTTTTGTAGCGTAGAACAAGCAGTATGGTGAGCGCAGACGCTCGGGGTTTCGGTCGAACGGTGGCCGGATGGAATGGCGACGTGGAGGCGATCAGCTGTGCCGGGCCGAATTGCGGTCGTAGTTTGTACCGAATTATGACTGCATGGATTTTTTTGGGGGGAAAACGCGGTTGTTCCGAAGGAGAAGAGTAGGAAAGCAGTTAGGCCATGACGGTGCGGAAGGCGCGTGGCGCAAGCGGCGAGGGAGTGACGGGCAGAATCGCCAGTGACTCTATACTAAAGGGGAAAAGTAACGCGCGGGTCTTCTCCCCCGAAGCGCGCCGGAGCGAGGGGGAGCGGCGTTCGGGCAAGCGCGACACCGTTCGACGCGTTGGCCGGGACACAATCGGTGACAGAAGGCAGTCATTTCAGTCCTTTCCCACTCCGCACGTACGAACCGCCAGCGTCAGGTCGTATCCGTAGCCTTACCGAATGATGCTGCACCCGGGTCTCTACACCGAAGGTGTTAGTTCTCATAGCCCAGGGTAGGCCGCGATAGCGGCCTACCCTGGGTGACGCGTTCCCATGGGCCCCATCTACCCCAACGGGGGTTGCCGGAAACCCAGGGACATTTCGCGCTCCAGCAACCCCCTTGAGGTAGGACTGGGGTTTGGGGGCACCGCAACCCAGGGTAGGATGCCTCCGGAAGACCTCCGGCATCCAACCCTGGGCTATGTGGACTAACGTCGTTGGCGTAGGGACTCAACGAACAGGTTACCGGACCGTGCGGGCGCTTGTTTGCGCATTTGCATCAAGTCCGTGTTGCATTCGTGGTTGTACGTCCCTAAGAAGCGGGTACACAGTCAAGCCGTGACGTCACCACGTCGAACGCAGACGAACGTTCCAACAGATGCCTCTGACTGGATTCACATCCGACCGTATCCTGGCCGACACAGAGCCGACCGCAGGACAATCGCTTTAGGCCAAGGAACCTGGCCGCATTGCGCCACCAAAAAATCGCTGTACATTACCCTCCAGGAGGGTAGGTGGACCGGCTAACGATCAAGGCCCATGGCACCTATTTCGCTGCGCTCGTTAGGCGACGCATACCGAGCCCGGTTTTTCGTGATTGTCCGTAATCAAGCCCGGAGGGCTTCAACAACCCCAGCCGGTGCCGTAAGGCACCGGACCTCGGACAATTGAATCCCAGGCCTGGAGGGCCGACACAAAACACTGCATCACCAATTGTGTCGGCCCTTCAGGCCTGGCGTATCTCTTTCTTGCGTACCGGAGCCTTACGGCA
>JAJSAJ010000938.1 GCA_024274855.1 Planctomycetota bacterium
CTTCAGCAGCAATTGCTGAAAGATGGTTGTTACCTGATCGATTTGCCGAACCGAGACCCGAATGACCTGGCACGGCAAGCTCGGATTACGGCTTCCAGCAGGTCGGTCGTCTTGAATCAGGAGTCGTACCTCGGCCAACTCGGCTCGCATCCGCTCGGGCATGATCGGGCGGTGATGTTTCTATGTAAGGCCGACCATATTCGTTCGGTATCGCTTTATCTGGAATCGGAAAACAAGAAACCGGTTACGTTACCGTTGACGCTTTCTTCGGCGGGCAAGGAAGGGGATTTCCAGTCGGGGAAGATCGTGGACAAAGCGACCGCTGAGATTCCGCCTCAAAGCAAAGGCTGGATCCGTTTTCCGTTGGATGCGCCGGCGAAAGCCGGATTCCACTACTATGTGGCACTGCCCAAAACACATGGGATCAGTTGGTGGCTCTTTGCCAGTCAGCCGAGGAACACGGCGCGCGCGTATCGCGTACCAGGCTCTGAGAACCAGTGGATTCGGCGAACTGGCTGCTACTGTTTCCGAGTTGATCCGGAAGCGGACACCGGGTTGACGCGACCGCCGAACGCCACGATCGACGACATCTTCTCGCCCAAGAACGTGAACAATGGCTACGCACGTGCCGTTCGCGGGTGGCCAAACGCGTGGCGCCCCGCCTCCGACGCGAAACCACCGCATTGGGTGCAGTTGGACTTTGGGAAAACGGTATCATGCAATACGATTCACCTGTCGTTTCAGACCAAACAGTTGAACGCCGGCCGTTTTCGCATCCAAGTGACAGACGGCAGTGTCTGGAAGACCGTGGCTGAAGTCCGTGACAACGAGGATCGGCGCCGTGTTGTACGGTTCCCGACTGAACAAACCGACAAGATTCGATTGATGATCGACCAGGCTGTGCCGGAAATGGGAGTTTGCGAAATACGAGTGTACAAGGAGCCGTAGACCAAGACAGTCTCCGTTTCGATCGACAGGCATGCAGTGTATTTCACGGCCTTCCAGGAAGTGTCCGACAAGAATCCCTTTTGGTGCATGATTCGCACTGTATATTACTAACGCGGGTTTCGCCCGCAACCCAAGTAGCGGAGCCACGACCCGTGTTGTCGAACGGACGCCCACGTCCGCTCATTCGATTGTCGAACGGACGCCCACGTCCGTTCATTCGACGGACCTGGAGGTCCGTCGGGCAAGATGCGCGCATGTCACAACCTAAGACTCCAGCAGGCAGATGATCAACTTCTGCTCGATAAGCATACGAATGACCACACCACCCATTCAACAGCACGTCCATGATGTTGCTCGCCGAGCAGGGCGACTGATGCGTCTGTACGGGATCGGATGGTTTTTGGCCTTAGCGGGCATGATCATTCTGGGTGCCGGTCTGCTCGACTGGTTAGTCCGATTTCACGATCCTGGCGTTCGCTGGATCCTCTTTCTGGCTGTCTGGACAGTGGTCGGGTGGTGCTTTTATCAATTTGTCTACCGGACGATGCGTTACCGCTGTTCGGATCTCCATGCGGCGCGGAAGATCGAGGTTTGCTTTCCGGCTCTGAACGATCGATTGAGCAGTGCGGTCGTCTTCGCGTCCCAGGCACCAGACGCATCCCTGGCCGGTTCCGTGCAGTTGCGTCAAGCAGTTATTCTCGAGACCGAGGCTGCATTAAGTCAATTGGACGTCTCACGCTGCCTCGACCTCCGTGCGCCACGGCGTGCCGCATTGATCGCGGCGATGGTTGGCCTGATGCTGAGTGGCTTGATGTTCGTTTGTGGGCCAGAGGTCCGACTGGCCGGAAAGCGTCTGCTGATGCCATGGAGCGATGTGCAATGGCCGCGCCGGCACGTGCTGACGTTCCTGGACCCCGTCAAGCGAGTGGCTGCTGGACAGGATGTTCAGTGGATGTTGATCGATGCCAAAGGAC
>JAJSAJ010000939.1 GCA_024274855.1 Planctomycetota bacterium
AGCGAGGCAGATGCGAGCCGGCACGGTACCGGCCGAGTTGCCGCACTGAAGACACCTCCTGGAATGGATGCTAGGAGCAAACTATGTGGATCCAGTACGAGTCGCTGCTTTTTGGTGCGACCCTGCTTACGTTGTCTACCGGCTTGGCCTGTATGATCGGCATGGCTCTTTGCCGAAACCCGAAGCGCCAGGCACACTGTCATCACCTGTTCTATTTGGCGCTGGTCGCGTTGGGGCTGGTGACGCTGCTGGCCGTTGGCTCGGATTCTGGTATCTGGATGGGACCGGGAACGGGTTTGTCTGCGATGACCGTCGGTGCGACACTCGACCTTCGCGCGGATCGGGCGGTACGTCAGGAGTTCTAGTGGGCTGCCGAACCGAAGTCTTTGGGTTGCCACGTGGTGGCTGGTGGATCCCACCCCCGCACTCTGGCAAACTTGTCTGGTAACCGTTCACGGCGAGAGTGCGTGGGAAATCGGGGAAAACTCCGGTGCGAACGCGGTGGCAGACGAAAACCCCGTGAACGACTACCTTGTCTGAAGGCATCCCGCACGGCGTTCCCTGGGGGGGGCGGTGCCTTTTCTGGTCGAATTTCGTGCCTGGAGCAAGGTTGCCGACGAATCGGCGCTGCAGCGGGGGATATCAGGAAAATTCGGGTTGCATCCGTGACGAACGGCCCGATCAATCCCGTTGCAGTGCGTGACGATAATTCTCGGTGCGACAAGCACTTGCGTCACTACCGGACTGACCGGCACACAAAGATTGTCCCCGAACACCGGTAAAATCCAAAAAAACCTACCTTTCGCGGCCATCGCGTACCGAAACTAGTATCGGGCAAAAGAGTCTGACACCAGGATTGCGCAGGGGGAACAAGACGCATCTTGGTGGCGTACGCTCCGATGGGCTGCGCTGCTCCCTCCTGACCGATGCTCTCCACACGTCACTCACGCCATACGCTCTGTTTGCGCAGCGTGGCCTGCAAAACAAGCACTGCCATTACCCCGCATACGTTGTCATCGGATCCCGCACCGCGTGGTCGCTAGAACTGCGTGGTGTCTGGCACCGACGACGACCGACAAAAACAAGAAGCTTTACCTCAGGAGGGGGGACCCATGCGACGTTTACTTGTTGGATTGGCGATAGTATCGATCGCCGCTTTGTCGCCATGCTGGGTGCACGCTGACGATCAACAGATCGCTCAGCAGGTCGTCCAGCAGCTGCGACAACACAAGGCTGACGGGAAGTTGGCCGGTTTCGGAATCGACCTGGAGGTTGACAGCGGCATTGTCTGGCTCAAAGGCCATGTGGCCTCGAAAGAGCAACAGACAATTGTGCTGGACATTGCACGTCACGTCGATGGCGTGCAGCAGGTCGTCAACGATTTGCAAATCAAATCGACTGCCAAGCCGACCACGAAGGCCCGCAAGGCCGTGACCAAGCCCGTTAAGTCGGTGACGACCGCTCGGCATAAAACACCTGCCAAGCAGCAAAAAAGCTCGTTATTGAGCAAGTCGAAGCACCTGTTGGCCAGTTTCAACCAGGGTGTCAGCAATGCGTTTCGACGCAAGTCGACGACGAAAACGCACACCGCCAAGACGACAACACGACGCGAGCCACGCGTTGTGACCGTGGCGAAAAGCACCAAGGCTGTTGAGACGCAGGTCGCCAAACCCGCGCCAACGCCCGCAACCACCGAAATTGGGCAGGCATTGGTCAAGGCGACGACCGTTTCCATGGCCAAAAAACAGCGTGCGGACGCCGAGATCGCTCAGGATGTGATCGGACAACTGCGAACGAAGAAGCAGAGCGGCAGTTTGCGGGACTTTGACATCGATGTGCAGGTCAGCAACGCTGTTGTCTGGATTTCCGGACGCACGGCTTCGTCCGAGCAGCAGGCGTTGGTACTGGATGTTGCTCGTCGCGTCAGCGGCGTGAAGCAAGTGGTCAATGATCTGCGCGTCCAATCGGCAGCTCCGGTTCGAGTTGCATCGATGCCGCTCGAGGCACCGCAAGCCGCCACAGCGCCCGAACAGGCGAAACCAATTATGGTCGCTGCACGGCCCACGCCGGCCCCCGTACCCGTAGCCGTTGCACCTCAGCCGGTTACTGCCCCCGCTCGGCCTGTAGCGTTTGCTCCCGCTCGCTCGGTGGCCTACCAGCAGGGCCCGGTCGTGATGGGACAACAGCCAGTTGCGGCTGTTCCCGCAGCGGCGGGGATCGCGAGAGCTCGGTTTGACCATCCGCAAATGCCCGGATACGCGTGGCCTAGCTATGCCGCCTATCCTAACTACGGGGCCGTGACGTATCCCCGACAGTACTCGCCAACCGCTTGGCCGTACATCGGACCGTTCTACCCCTACCCCCAAGTTCCGTTGGGCTGGCGAAAAGTCACCTTGGAATGGGATGATGGCTGGTGGATGCTGGACTTCAAGAGCAAGTGAGCTAACCCAGCTTGAGAGAGAGTTTCAGCCTCCCTGCACGCAATACGCTGTGTGGGGAGGCTCTTTTCGTTTGCCGGATCGTCGCGGCCAGGTTGTGCTCGGTGGGCACGTATCGGCCGTTTCGGGTGCCTGCTTTGATTGCCCGTCCCAGAAGCCGCGTGCTTGAGCTGGGGGAGCGTTCACACAGTCAACCTAAAGGCGCTTGGTGGTGCCCAGACGGACAAATCCGATCGCAGAAGCCGCCAGCTTCAGCTGGGGGAGCGTTCACACAGTCAACCTAGCAGGAGCCCGCACGTTCCGCTCCGCCGCCGTGCGCGTGGAAGCCGCGTGCTTGAGCTGGGGAGCGTTCACACAGTCAACCTAGCAGGAGCCCGCACGTTCCGCTCCGCCGTCGCGCGCGTGGAAGCCGCCAGCTTCAGCTGGGGGAGCGTTCACACAGTCAACCTAGCAGGAGCCCGCACGTTCCGCTCCGCCGCCGTGCGCGTGGAAGCCGCGTGCTTCAGCTGGGGGAGCGTTCACACAGTCAACCTAGCAGGAGCCCGCACGTTCCGCTCCGCCGTCGCGCGCGTGGAAGCCGCCAGCTTGAGCTGGCGGAGCGTTCACACAGTCAACCTAAGAGCCGCAAGGTGCGTATCTCCAGCCTGTGCGCTTTTTGCACGCACGTGACAAACAGTTGGAGGGTGGAAGGGCGACAGGTTGATGTGGTGTTCGTACGTTACCTAGACTTACAAGTCAGCCCCTAATCGGAGTGCTGTTCTCCGCGAAATTTCAGGAATTTTCCGCAAGACCGGAAAAACCCGCAAGTTCGGCACAACTTAACACGATAACTAGGTCTAGTGATAAACGAAGGCCCACATCAACTTCAACCGGCGGGATTTCGTTTGCGACTGGGAACAGGTGAGTTCCCGTGTGGAAGAAACGCCACTGAACCGACCATTCAGGAAGATCCCATCAAGGAAGATCCGATGTCTCACAAGACTGTATCCACCACACTTTGCATGCTACTGGCGCTCGTTGCATTAGGAAGTTCGGGGTGCGTTCGCCCGACGATGGGGCCGATGCTGCCAATTCCGATTCCGGTCAGCCCTTACTTCCAACACAAGAAAGAGGCGAAGGCCTGGGAGCACGAGCGGTACGAACGCGTACCGATTCTCGGTCCGATCACAGCCGGTGGCCCGGCGGTCGCGTTGGATCCGCCGAGTGACGACGAGGTCATGGTTGCGTTTGAGCACGCTCGTCCGGTCGAGGGTGGCTTGCCTTTCTTGCACGAAGTGCAGCGCAACAACGTTCGGATCGTCAAGGAGCTGATCGCTGATTACGTCGACCCACCCCGATTTGTACCGATGATTGGGCCGGCTCAGTTGCATCATGCACATTACAAGTGCACGATCTACTTCGAACAGGTCACTCGAGTTGGATGGCCGGTGCCACATACGATCCGAGATGAGGACGCTTCCGAAGTTCTTTACATCGACCACAACCACTTCCACATGGTCGGTAATGTGGATCCGGGCGTCAGCTCACCCTATTGATCTTCGGATCTTAGCTAACGCTCGTTACAAACCCGGTCTCCAACGAGGCCGGGTTTGTTTACTTGCGTCACACCTTTCGCC
>JAJSAJ010000082.1 GCA_024274855.1 Planctomycetota bacterium
CATGAATCCCGACGGTACAGAGCAGATGGAGTACTACGGCAGCAACTCATTCTTTCCGAATTCGTTCTTCTATGCGCGCCCTGTACCGAATCATCCCAGAAAAGTCGTCGGCATCGCGACCGGCCATCACGGCATGAAACGATCGGGACGCTTGTTGATTCTCGACCCCGCGTCGGGCCGACAGGAAGCCGAGGGCGTGGTCCAGGAGGTCCCCGGTTGGGGAAAGAGGGTCGATGCGATTATCAAGGACACCTTGGCCGATGGCGTCTGGCCGCAGTTCCTGCATCCGTATCCACTAAGCGAGAAGTACTTTCTTGTCTCCGCCAAGCCGACGGTGCACTCGCTTTGGGGCATCTATCTGGTCGACGTGTTTGACAACATGTTGTTGTTGTGCGAGCAACCTGGTTATGCAATGTTCGAGCCGATCCCGCTCAAAAAAAGGTCTCGCCCACCCGTCATCTCCGACAAAGTCGATTTGACACGGAAAGACGCCCTGATTTATTTGAATGACATCTACTTCGGTGGCGGCCTGGCGGGTATTCCACGTGGCACGGTCAAACGGCTGCGACTGATCACCTACCATTTCAGCTACCGCGGCATGGGTGGCCTGCTGGGGGCTGTCGGCATGGACGGCCCGTGGGATGTCAAGCGGGTGCTCGGCACGGTCCCTGTCGAACCAGACGGGTCAGCGTTGTTTCGAATTCCGGCAAACACTCCGATCGCCGTGCAGCCCCTGGACGAAAAAGGGCAGGCGATGCAGCTGATGCGAAGCTGGTTTACAGCCATGCCCGGCGAGGTGCTCTCTTGCGTCGGTTGTCACGAACGCCAGCACACGGGCCCCGTCAACCGGCAAACAATCGCCCTCCATCGCAGTCCGTCGGCGATCACGCCGTGGCGTGGCCCCGTCCGAGGCTTCAGCTTTCGACGCGAAGTGCAGCCGGTCTTGGACAAATACTGTGTTGGTTGCCACGGCGGACAATCTCGCGACGACGGCCAGCGATTGCTGGATCTGCGAGGCACGAAGATGATCACCGACTGGGATTCGAAGATCGCCGGCCACGCGAATACCAAGATAGGTGGCAAGTTCTCGGTTGCGTATGCCGAGCTGCACCGTTTTGTGCGCCGGCCGGGCATCGAAAGCAACATTCGCCTGCTCACACCCATGGAGTTCCACGCTAGTACGACGGAACTGGTCCAGATGTTGCGCAAAGGCCATCATGGCGTCACACTCGATTCCGAAGCGTGGGACCGGCTGATCACATGGATCGATTTGAACGCACCCTATCATGGAACGTGGGCCGAAGTCGCCGGCAAGGACGCCGTCCGGGTGGTTAGCAAGCGTGCTCGTGAAATGCGATCTCGCTATGCGGCCGTTGACGATGACCCCGAAGCGATCCCACACCTGGCCACGGCAGACATCCAGCCCGTGTTACCCAAGTCGATACCGGATCGTACCGAGCAACCAATTCGCTGTGCCAACTGGCCCTTCAGTCCAAAAGAGGCACGACGGCGTCAGGAGGACGCGACCTCGTTTCGACAGACCGTGACTTTGGACAACACAATCAAGTTGCAACTGGTCCGAATTCCAGCGGGCTCGTTCGTGATGGGCGCCACGGACGGCGATAGGGACGAGCAACCCCGAGCGGTCGTGCAGATCGACAAACCGTATTGGATGAGCTGCTTTGAAATAACCAACGAGCAGTTCAACGCGTTTGATCCGGCACACGACAGCATGGTCGAGCCGATGCACGGCTATCAGTTCGGCATCCATGGTTACCCGGCCAACCTACCGCAACAACCGGTCGTACGTATTACCTGGAATCAGGCCATGGCATACTGCCGCTGGTTGACCCGAAAGACCGGCCGTCATTTCCGCCTGCCGACCGAGGCGCAATGGGAATTCGCTTGTCGCGCAGGCACGTCGACACCATTCTGGTTCGGCGATCTAAACACGGATTACTCAACACGGGCCAACCTAGGCGACTCGACGTTACGCCAGTTCGCGTTGGACACCTATGTCAACGTGCACGTGGTGACTGATCCCAATCGGTATGACGATTGGGTCCCGAAAGACGAACGATTCAGCGATGGCGGATTCGTATCGACCGACGTCGGGCGTTACCGCCCCAACCCTTGGGGCCTGAGTGACATGCACGGAAACGTCTGGGAGTGGACACGATCGGCCTACAAACCCTACCCTTACCTAGAGAACGATGCACGCAATGATACGCGGACGCAGGTTCCACGTGTCGTCCGCGGCGGCTCGTGGTATGATCGTCCCAAACGATGCCGCTCCGCTTTCCGCCTCGCTTATCGGCCATACCAAGCCATCTTCAACGTCGGCTTTCGCGTAGTGATGGAGCCAAAATAGCGAATCGCTCACCAGGGTAGGATGCCTCAGGAAGACCTAACTCGGACGAGCCGGAACCATCACGAAGTGCACAAACGTCGCGAGTAGCCGTTCACGCCGTTGGGGTCTGACGCAATTTTCGGCAGAGAAAGCGTTTCTTTACGCGAACACATTTTGTCGCCGAAAATGGGTCTGACCCATTGGAAGCGAGCCGGCGGCCTACATTCCGTGAACGGTTACCGTCGCGAAGGTCCAACGTTCATTTTAGCCTTGAAATTACCTGGTAAATCGACGTGCCTGAAAATATTCGTGCCATTTTGCGCGGAACTTGATTGCCAACGGTCTCCGGCATCCAACTAGGCTATGAGAGCTAACGCCGTTGGCGTAGAGCGCGACCGCCTCCATCCGCCTCAACTCCTTCTCCAACGTTCCCGATCTCATCATTTTCCATTTTGTATTGAACATTTTGCATTGGTCATTATTATCCTCTCGTCGTCCTCTTTTCTGTGCCTCCGTTGTTTGCTCCCGTCTTCCGCACACTTCTCGTCCCTCATCCGTGGGACGCTTTGCCATCCGTGGGCCTACTTCCCCTCTGCATCCGTGGGACGCCTTTCAATTCAAGGGCGCAATTTGCAGTTCGACTTGACTGTGCAATGTAACGGGACCGAGCAAACCGGATGGCAACAGCGGACTGTTCTTATGGTAGTGTTTTACGACCGAGAATGCCCGGCGTCGCGGTTCGGGGCGGGGCCGTTTCTGCAGGAACCAATCGGGCCATTCTTTCAGGTATTTCCCTTCCCACTGAGCGTCATCCGGAAACTGCTCGTCCCCAATAAGTCGGTTAGGCCATAGGTTCGTAACGCGCACTTCCAGTTCGTTTTTACCGGCCTTCAATACATGGCTGACATCCCAGCGAAACGGCGGCTTCCACAACAGGTCCAGGGCATGCCCATTGAGCGTGACACTCGCCATAACCTGCACGTCACCAAGGTCCAATAGTTGTCGGTAAGGGCCACGGTCGCCATCCGGATGCCAGGAAAATGTCAACCGATAAGTGGCGGTACCGGAGAAGTGCTGAACCTCGGGATTCGTATGCTGCGTCCAGGAGATCAATTGGTCGAGTTGGACGGAGTGTGGTGCACCCGACTCCTTGGGAAAATAGACTGTCCATCCGGCGGCGAGTCTCTTCGGCTCGGGAATCGGGGCGATCTGAACAGATCGTTGGCTATCGTCCGAGAATCGAAATATGTAATTGCCAGGTTGGGTGAACCGTACGTCGACCGACTTGGGGTTCGTCGGACTCACGACCGCAACCGGAACCGGAACCGGATTGGCGCGCGGGCTCGACACTCCCGCACTGGCCGCCGGCACCATGAACAGACTCTTGCCATTTTGAGCAACGCCCACAATATGCCGCTTGATCGGCCGGTCGGGAAACACGACGAAGAGCGACTGAAGTGGGCCAAGCCGCATCGGAATCCATGTTCGTCCGCCACGACAATCAAAGATGCCTGGCAACAGAACACGTC
>JAJSAJ010000940.1 GCA_024274855.1 Planctomycetota bacterium
AAACAAGAACATTGTCCGATTCGAGCGGCTTGGTCTATCAAATGACACGTGCGACATGAGACACCTCTCTCAATGCGTGTGACCGTTCATTGCCCGTTTTCAATGGCAAGCGATTCAGTAGTCTACTTCGTTCAGCTGGTTCGGATGTTGCCAAAACAGTAGAAATCCGTTCATTCGTTGCGGTTACCCGTCGGCTGGGTGGTTGTTGCTGTTGACGTAAGTGATTTCTGAACATGTGGTTGCTGCACCTTGGTGAAGTGGTTTGCGTGCGGTGCGGGAACCAGCGAGGTGGTTGGCCGCAACGAAATCGGCCAACGGACGCCGACGTCCATTCCTGCGGCGGACGTGGGCGAATCGTTCTGTTACGTGTTACAATCGTGGAGCGATGTCCGAACGGACCGAAGTCCCCATCCGAAGGAGGCAGTCATGACGGCCCCGCGAGTTCGATTCTTGTTCCTGTTGATGGTTGTCGCAATGTTATCGTTGTGCCCTATCGTTCAAGGCAAGTCGGGTCTTATCGCCAAGAAGTTGCCAAGTATCGTTTTCGTGCTGATTGACGATTTGGGATGGGCAGATCTTGGATGTTACGGAAGCCGTTACTACAGAACGCCGCGGATCGACCGATTGGCCAGCCAAGGGATGCGATTCACGAACGCATACGCTGCCTGTTGTGCTTGCTCGCCGACGCGGGCGAGCATCTTGACGGGAAAATATCCGGCTCGGTTGCACCTGACGGATTGGATCCCCGGCCGAACTCCACGTGGAGCGAGAATGCGAATCCCGAATTGGACACCGTATCTGTCCACGGACGAAGTGACGATTGCCGAGGTACTCAAGTCGGCCGGCTACGTCACTGCCGCAGTGGGAAAATGGCATCTCGGCAGCGAACCGTATTTCCCCGAGCATCAAGGATTTGATTTGAATGTGGCTGGAAGTAACGCAGGTTCTCCGAAGTCCTATTTCTATCCTTATGGTGACCGGCCGAAGTTGCCCGGCGGCAAATCGAGCGAATACTTGACGGATCGTTTGACAGATGAAGCGATCGGCTTCATCACCGAGAATCGCGACACCCCCTTTTTTCTATATCTGGCGCATTATGCCGTCCATACGCCGCTCCAAGCCAAGCCGGAGGTGATAGCGCGATATCGTGACCAGCCTGCGGTGGGAGGCCAGCGGAGTCCCAAGTACGCAGCCATGTGTGAAAGTGTTGACGAGAGGGTGGGCCGTCTGTTGGACACTCTCGATCAGTTCGGTTTGACGGACCATACGATCGTGATCCTCTTTTCCGACAACGGAGGGTTGTCACGGCCCATAGCCACCTCGAACGCGCCGCTGCGGGCCGGCAAAGGATTCCCCTTTGAAGGTGGCGTGCGAGTACCCTTGATCATCCGGTGGCCCGGCGTGGTGTCGGCAGGTAGTGAATGTTCGGCGACCGTTACCAGCACCGACTTTTTTCCCACTTTGATCGATATACTCGGACTGGATGAGAATCCAGGCCTTCAGACCGGTTGCGATGGTGTAAGCCTGCAGCCACTGCTGAGACAGTCAGGATCGCTCCAACGCAAGGCGATCTTCTGGCATTATCCACACTACAACCTAATCGGTGGATATCCCTACGGCGCTGTCCGCCGTGGCGATTGGAAGTTGATCGAGTTCTACGAGGACATGCATGTTGAATTATACAACTTGAACGAAGACATCGGTGAAACAAAGGACCTGTCGAGCCAAAGACCTGATTTGGTTGCAGAGCTTCGCGGCAGCCTTCATCGATGGCGCCGGCAAATAAAAGCGCAGATGCCGTCACCTCGTCAATGATCTTGCGGCTGTGAGTGACGACAAGAAGCGTCCACGCTGTCGGGCCGGGGCTAAGACCGTCAATCGATGGCGTCGAGATTATCTGGAAGACTGGCGGCAACGAATGGAATGGACGCGGAAGGATTGAGCAGAGTCTTAGGTTGCGGCATGCGAGCGCACCGTGAGCGCATGTTGTCCGACGGACGCCCACGTCCGTCGTTGAATGGCGTTGGACGTCTTTTTCGCGATTGAACGGACGTGGGCGTCCGTTTGACGATGGACACTGGGGCCTGGTTTGCCGGCGCTCGCATTGGATTCTCACCGATT
>JAJSAJ010000941.1 GCA_024274855.1 Planctomycetota bacterium
CCGCCTGCTTCAGCAGGTGGAGTAGTCACACAGTACACCTAACGGCACGTGCACCCCAGACGGGGTTCGGAAAAGAAGCCGCCTGCTTCAGCAGGTGGAGTAGTCACACAGTACACCTAACGGCACGGGCACCCCAGACGGGGTTCTGAAAAGAAGCCGCCTGCTTCAGCAGGTGGAGTAGTCGCACAGTCAACCTAACGGCACGTGCACCCCACTGAAATTGGGGAACTTCACCGCTTCGCCACGCGGGGCAGAGTGTGCAGAATCAGGTGGAGGTGGTTTGCCTTGAGGACGTCGGTCAGAACCGCACGTGCACGACTGCGGTGCAATCGAAGGTTGGGACGTCAATACGATAGCCGCTTGACGTCGCGGTGGGTTGAAGCTTGTGGCCGGTAGCCAGTTCGAAGATGCTTTTCGGCTGGCGGTCCGTCTTCAATAGGATGCGAACACCTTCGCATGGCGGCGGGGGCTGGCGGTTGAGCTTCTCCTCGATGCCAGGAATTGGGTGCCCGTCGCGCGTGCGCGTGCGGCCGGTGAAGACCCACGAGAAGTCGTTGACCAACGTGATGGTCAGGTGCGATTGGTCCGGATTGACGAAGTACATGGCGTGCATCTTCTTTGGGCCGCCCTGTACCGATGCCGGTGCGGACTGTACCGCGTCGACCGCCTCGTGCAAAAATGCCTCGCCCGTACGAGCCATCCCACCGTTCGGTTCGAACCAGCGCCATTCGGTCCGTTGGTAGACGACGCGTACGCCCGTCCGTTCGAACCGTTCAATGGCCGATTTCATGCGCTGCGTCAAATGCTCGGGGGCCGGGACGAACAACAATCTGGTTCCCTCGAGTCGACCTTGTTCCAATTGGCTGTCTGTGACGATGCCGACCGGCAGGTGTGCTCGCAGCAACGTCGTGAATGCTCCGTAGACCGGGTAAAGCACATTTCGCCACGCCAGCGGCTGGTCAGGCAGATAGTGATCGCGAGCATATTCGCTGTAATGGACCGCGGCCCAACGAAGCGGCCGCATCCGAGCCAGCGCCGGGGCGATGCGGTTTCCCAGCGCGACAGCCTCTTCGAACAACTCGGGATCGGGTATTTTTGGTTCCGCGTTGTCGAGGTTCGCAATGCCGCCGTGAGCGATTACGCCGGCCGTGGCAAACCGAGCATGCGTGGCATTCGGCAGTCCATGAATCCACACATGAGGTGGCCGGCCATCGCAGGCGTCGCGGGCGATGGAGTAGCCCAATGCCAGACGCGCGTCGCTCTCAGTCGGCGCCAGCCCGTCGTCGAGGGCGAACGCGCGATTCGCCGATGCGCGGTTCGCCAAGGAGAATTCGGTCTTCATCGAATCGGCGATTCGGTACAGCCGATGCGTCGTGTGCCGCTCGACCATCTGCGGGTATGTGTTCGAGCCGATCAACAGCACTGCTTCGGGCTTGACCGTGTGAATCGCTCGGCGCCAGCGCCGAAACAGACGTTCGATGGTCACGTTCTTGAAGTCGATTGCCTTTTGGAAGGCCGGGTCAAAGGGGTCGGGATGTTTTGGGTAATCCAGTCCCGTTTCCGCTTTTAATCGTCGACGGCAATTCTCGCACCAGCAGAACGGCTTTGGCATATGTGATTCGTCGAAATAGAATCCGTCCGCGCCCATCTTGGCCAGCTCGATCAAACGCGTTTGAACGAAGTCGGCGTAGGGCGTATTGAAACAGATTTTCGGACCGCGTTTTCCGATCACGTTGCCCCGCCAATCCCGAGCCGTCCATTCTGGGTGCTGTTCGGCGATGAAGGCGTCTTCCATGTGGCGGTGGTAGACGATGATCCGGCACCCGGCAGTATGGGCCTCGTCGATGATGCGTTTGGCGAAGTTCGTTGTTCGCGTTTCGGGCATGACTGCGCCAACCTGGCTGGGCCACCACGCCGGCTCGTGACCCGATTTGATGTGCCGTGCAAATTCCTGGAAGCCCAACGAGGCGAATAGTCTGCCCGCGCCGAAAAACAGCTCCGGTTTGCGGGTCCGCCATTGCCAGCTCAGACGCGTGTGTGCACAGACGCGAATGCTGTCGTACCACGTGGGCAGTTGGTAGGTGTCCGCCTCTTCGATCCACGCTGGTGTGATCGGCTCGATGGAGTTCTTCAGATGTTCGCGCACTCGCCGCAGACGCGTTTCAGCCAGTTGCCGTTCTGACGGTGGCGGTTGCCCGATGCTGATCCAGAGAGAGTCGAGCCGGATCGGACAGCCAAACAGGATCAATCGGTGCCGGCCTTGCACGAGTTTGACCGTCCCGAGCTTGTTCCACTGCCAGGCTCCCGGCCCTGCCAGCTTACCCGAGCTGGGCAGTTTAGCCACGGACGGGCGTGCGTCCGCGTCCGCGTCAACCGAGAATCGAATAGGCAGCTGATTGTTGGAAGCGTACCGGAGCCAAAGATCGTACTGGCCTGTTTGGGGAACCTCGAACTGGTAGACGCAGTGGCCGTCTCGTGGAAAGAACTTCGCCAGCGCCAAGCCGCTCGATGCCATCGCGTCGTGCATCACGCTCGCGAAACTGTCGTCGTCCGGATGGCGCGACGCAAACAGTTCAGCTTCAAGAAAAACGCCGTTTGCCGCGTCGGTGCGGCCCGACTGCTCAGTTTGCAATTGCCGCTCGGCCGCCTCGGAAAACCGCTCAGGTACACCGCCGAACAGGAGCGCACCAAGGCACACTTTGGCAAAGAATCGCTTTACGAAATTCTTCATGGTTCGTCTATCTTCCTCGGTCAGTGTTTCGCCGGCACGCGCTAACTCCGATATCTTGACACTTTGTTCTGCGCGTTCTCGTTGCTCTCCTCGGTAATCTGTTGATAGCTGAGACTCTTGCCACGCCGACTGTGTTCCGCCAGAGGGCGTGCAAGTTCCTCATCTGTCAATTTCTTTCAACCACATTGCAGCACTGCGGCCAATCGCTTTCAGGATCAACACATCCACATCCGCCGGGCCTTTTGCGAATGCCTCTCCTTCATGATCGGGTGCATTGGTAAGGTGTGCGACAAGCGCCACCGGAACGTTCCGCCGTTGACCAAAAGCGAACAGTGAGGCCGCTTGCATTTCGACGGCAAGGGCACCCGTGTCCGCATGGTGCGCCATCTGTTCCGCGGTCTCGCGATAGGGGGCATCGGTTGTCCATACAAGACCGCGGCGCAATGGCAATCCGACTTCGCGCAAGTGCTGCTCCAGGACAGGCAGCACCCCCTGAGTTCCTTTCACTGTATGGTTTGGCGGAAGGTAGTGGTACGAGGTGCCTTCATCCCGGATCGCCTCATCAGCCAGAACAATCGC
>JAJSAJ010000083.1 GCA_024274855.1 Planctomycetota bacterium
TCAGTTGTAAGTCCGTGTCGGTCGCGCACCCTACGCGCCTGACTGTCAGCAAACGGGGACGCCCCACTTGCAGGCAACTCCCCCTGTTGGCCCGCCAAATCGCCGATCTTGTGCAAACCGGGCTGACGGGCCCAACACGCGCCCCCAGGTCGGGAGCCAATTATTGCGGGTCCTGAGAGAAACAGATTGTAGGCCCCGTCGACGTAAATACAATCCCAAACTGGAGTGTCGGAAAGGAGCAGCAGCAGGGGAAAGGGAAAAGGGAAAAGTGGACGTGGGGTGGCCAATTGAAGAGTCGCCCTTTGACAGCAAACCGCGTTCTTCCGGTTGTTCTGCCGCCGCCGCGGACTAGCTAGAACCTGTGGTCGTGTCCAAAAGTCACCTGCAAGTCGGCCTTGATCGCAACCGTGGTCCTCCACACGCCCAACTTTCGAGCACTGCTTTGCGAGTCTTTTAGTCGACGGCCTATTTCGCCCTAGCCTTTTCCAAGCCTGGAGCAGCCCCCCAGGAATCGACCGAGCGCGATGCGAGAAGGTGCTGCGGTACAGCCCTACAGAGGGGCACGGCTGCCGCCTAAACAGAACCACCCACTCTATCTGGAAAAGCGCCAACCCACCTTTTTGGTGGTCCCCAGTGCGATCCACCTGCATTCTGCCAGACATTGCGGCCGTCCAGCCGGAAAAGAGACGGATAAACTCGATGTGTTCCCCCTCTATCTGTCGATTCCCTTAGGGTACGTAGGCTCGATGCCCTTTAGGACCGCCCCGCCGCATGTCGGCACGCATTGGCCGAAACTTCCGAACCACAACATGACGCCCCAGTTCCACTAAACCCCTCAGCGTGACATTATTATCATTTTCGATGTGATTCAACCGATCGGGAAGAAAACTCCCTTGACCACTCGGCTTTCAGGACCTTCCGGCGGCAGACGCCTGGAACCGGAGGCGTGAACGCTGTACGGTGTCGCGATAGCCAGACAGACCAGAATCCCGCTCTCGAAGAGTTCACCTTAACACTCTTTTGAAATCCAATTGACCGATGGCGAAAAAAGCAACACAGTCCGACAAGAAAAAGGCATTGGTGATCGTCGAGTCACCGGCCAAGGCACGGACGATCGGTAAGTTCCTGGGTCGTGACTTCACGGTTGAGGCGAGCATTGGGCATGTTCGTGATTTGCCCAAGGGTACACGCGAGATTCCAGCCAAGTACAAGAGCGAGGACTGGGCCTATCTGGGCGTGAACGTCGACGACAATTTCACACCCATTTACGTCATCCCTTCGGAAAAAAAAGCACAAGTTGCCAAGCTGCGTAAGGCAATCGCCCAGGCAGACGAACTGTATCTGGCAACCGACGAGGATCGCGAAGGTGAAGCGATCAGCTGGCACCTATATGAGCTACTCAAGCCAAAGGTACCGGTCCATCGATTGGTCTTTCATGAGATCACCAAGGACGCGATTGACCGGGCACTCGAGGCCCCTCGGGAGATCGATCATGGACTGGTTCAGGCCCAGGAGACGCGGCGCATTCTGGACCGTCTTTATGGCTACGAAGTCTCTCCGCTGTTATGGCGCAAAGTCGGCCCCAGACTTTCCGCCGGACGTGTACAGAGCGTCGCATTGCGTTTGATTGTCGAGCGTGAGCACGAGCGAATCGATTTTCGGCAGGCCACCTACTGGGACTTAGCCGGTCTATTCCAGGCCACCGGCGGCTCTTTTCAGGCTGGACTTGTATCCGTCGACGGCCGGAAGATTCCCGCGGGACGCGACTTCGATCCAAAGACGGGCGTACTGAAGGATCCCCGCCTGCTGTTATTGGACGAATCGGCCGCTCAGCAATTAGCCGACCGGCTGTCGGCAGCCGATTTCCAGGTAACGGCCTTGGACAACCGGCCCTACACGACACGTCCGGCGCCCCCGTTTACGACCAGCACGATGCAGCAGGAAGCAAACCGAAAACTCGGGTTCACCGCTCGACGCACCATGCAGGTAGCGCAGTCTTTGTATGAAGACGGGTACATCACCTACATGCGTACCGATTCGACCAACCTGGCCAGTGTGGCCGTCGACGCCGCACGCGATCTGGTCCGGTCCGAGTACGGACCCGAGTACCTGACCGACCAACCTCGCGTCTACAAATCGAAGGTTAAAAACGCCCAGGAGGCTCACGAAGCAATTCGGCCGGCCGGCCATCCGTTCCGTCTGCCCGAGTCGCTCCGAGCGGAGTTGGACTCCGATCGCTTTCGGCTCTTCGAATTAATTTGGAAGCGTACGGTGGCGAGCCAGATGGCGGACGCGCGCGGTCACCGTGTCACAATCACCATCGAAGGGGGCGGCGCTAAGTTTCAAGTCAGCGGAAAGACGATCGATTTCCCGGGATTCTTGCGGGCCTATGTCGAAGGATCCGACGACCCGGAAGCCGAATTGGCCGACAAAGAATCAATCCTGCCCAACGTCAGTCGCGGGGAGGCAATCGAGTGCATCAAACTGACCAGCAAGTCGCACACGACGCAACCGCCCTCCCGTTTCAGCGAAGCGTCACTCACCCGAGCTCTGGAAGAAATGGGCATCGGTCGCCCCAGTACGTATGCATCGATCATCGAGACAATTCTGCGCCGCGAGTATGTCTTCAAACGGGGCAACGCCCTGATCCCGACCTGGACGGCATTCGCGGTCATTCGACTGCTGAAAGAACACCTGCCCAATCTGGTCGATTACGACTTCACGGCCCAGATGGAAGATCTGTTGGATGCAATCAGTCGGCACGAAAGAGAACATACCACCTACCTGAAGCATTTCTTTTTTGGGAACGACATTCCGGGTCTGAAAGGCCAGGTCGAAGCTAAGATACGCGAGATCGATGCACGTTCCATCAGCCAGTACCGAGTCGGCGCACCGAGTGAAGGCGAGCACCAGGAAGAGGTTTTCGTGCGGGTCGGCAAGTACGGTCCATTTCTGGAACAGGGCGAGCGACGGGCAAGCTTGCCCGATGGCTTGGCACCCGATGAGCTGGACCTGGATAAAGCGTTGGAACTGCTGGAGCACGGTCAGAAAGCGGACCAGCCACTCGGCGTCTGCCCGGAAACAAACAAACCAGTTTATCTGCGGCAGGGGCGTTTCGGTGCCTATGTGCAGCTAGGGGAAGCGGATGACAAAGAAAAGCGAAACGCGTCCTTGCTGAAAGGAATGGAACCGGACGATATCACACTCGACGTCGCGATGCAGCTGCTGTCGCTCCCCAGGACGCTCGGCAATCATCCGGAAAGCAACCAACCGGTTGTCGCCTCCAACGGGAGGTACGGACCCTATGTCAAGTGTGACACGGAAACCCGTTCGCTTCCCGCCGACGTCAGTCCGCTCGAAGTGACACTTGACCAGGCTCTTGCCCTGCTGGCGCAACCGAAACAACGCGGACGCGGGCGTGCCGCTGCCCAACCACCCATCCGCGTCTTCGAGCCGTCGCCCGTCACCGAGCAACCGATCAAGCTGCTGGAAGGTCGGTGGGGGCCTTATGTAACCGACGGCACCACCAACGCATCGTTGCCGAAAAGCATGGCACCGGACGATGTTACGTTTGAAACGGCTATTGAACTGCTGGCCGCCCGCGCGGCACGTGGCCCGTCGAGCCGATCCCGAAAGAAGACAACCACGAAAAAGGCAGCCAAGAAAACGAAGAAGAAGACAGCCACCAAAAAGAAAACAACGAAGAAGACAGCGAAGAAAAAAAAGACCACAAAGAAAAAGGCCGTCAAGAAAACGAAAAAAGAAACCAGCGACGGCGATGACTGAGTCGTGTCCGGACACATAACACTCAAGTGGAGACGTGTTTGACGATTCTGGTCCGGCTCGGCAAGCCGGACCTACATGAGCTCGGAGTCCTCTGCGCTGACGGCGATCGCAAAGGCCGTCGCATGCGTGCGGCAGTGTGAAATACTGATCAACATCTGCCCGATCCCACGTTGCTCGCAAACTTGACGCGCTCCACCACCGAGCGCCACCGTCGGTTTGCCGGCACTGTCGTTGCGAATTTCCATATCGCGCCATCGAATTCCACGCACCCAGCCTGTGCCGAGCGCTTTGAGAATCGCTTCCTTCGCCGCCCACCGGCCGGCATAATGTTGGGTGGCCGCTTTCCTCGCACTGCAATACTCGATTTCCCGAGTGGTGTAGACGCGGTTCATGAACAGTTCGCCATGCCGCTCAATCATCTGCGCGATGCGCAGGCACTCGACAATATCGGTACCAATCCCAATCACCGTCATTACTGATCGCTCAATCCCCAAAACAGACCCGGTCATCTTACAGAGATCGAATGCCACACGCTTGCTGGGCGCGTGCCAACACCTCGCCCGCTTTACGTCGTGCGCGGTTTGCACCGTCAGCTAGAATCTCATGGACTCGATCCGGATCATTGGCCAGTTCGGCGCGGCGCTGCCGAGCCTCGGCAAAGAACTGGTCAGCCGCGTCGGCCAACGTCTTCTTGACCATGCCATAGCTGAACCCGCCCTGTCGGTAGGTACTGGCCATCGCTTCCCGATCGGCCGTGTCCGCAAACAGCGAATAAAGCTGATACAGATGGTCTGACTCGGGGTCCTTGGGCTGGTCCATCGGCCGCGAATCGGTTGCGATCCGGCTGATTTTCTTCCGCATACTTTTCGGATCTTCGAATAGCTCGATGGTATTGCGGTAGCTCTTGGACATTTTCTCACCGTCGGTACCGGGCACTTTCGCCGATTCGCTCAGTACGTGCGATTCGGGCAGCACAAACACCTCGCCGAAATGCGAGTTGAAGCTGCGAGCCAGATCGCGACAAACCTCGATGTGCTGGACCTGATCTTCGCCAACCGGCACCAGATTGGCATCGTAGGCCAAAATATCGGCTGCCATCAGGACCGGATACGTAAACAGCCCGGCATCGGCGGGGGCTCCCTTCGCCTTTTTCTCTTTGTAGGCATGGCAGCGTTCCAGCAACCCCATCGGCGCACCGGTCATCAATATCCAGCACAGTTCGGATACCTCGGGCACATCCGACTGGACAAACAACGTTGCCTTCTCCGGGTCAAGCCCCAGAGCCAGTAGATCGAGCGCCGAATCGAGCGTTGCCTGCCGCAACTGCTCGGGGTCGCGAACCGTTGTCAGCGCATGCAGGTTGGCGATGAAATAGTACGCTTCGTTATCCTCCTGCAAAGCAATGTACTGGCGGATCGCCCCAAAGTAGTTACCCCAATGAAAGCGCCCCGTTGGCTGGATTCCTGACAGAATTCGCATAGCAGACTCTTCGTCAAACAAAGTAATGGTTCGATTCGCATACCGGGAACAAAAAAACCGCCAGAGACTCCGCACATTGGAGCTCTTCCCTCGTCTTTACCAACATCTCTCAAGCCCAAGAAAAATGGAACATGAGGGTAAAGAAAGGGACGCTGCCGCTGCACGCCTCGGCTCAAGCACTCGGTCTGCACGTCGGCTCATTCTAGTCGATGCGTCGACCGTCTGTGAATCCGTGGCGGAAGACCGGCCAGAACGTTGTCGGTACGTCGTGGTCCCCAAGGATTCGCAATCAATAACTGTCGCACTGTTCCGCGTACAGACCCCCATGGGCTCGCCCCATGGGTGAATCAGGCTTGCAGCTAAGGAGGATCGCCGCACGAACGCCCCCCAGTAAACGCGACAACCATTGATCCGCCGGCCCCTAAGGCAGGTACGGCCGCAATGTCCCAACAAGGTCCGCAACACGATGAACTCCGGACTCGTGAAGCGCGCGGGGCAGTTGTTCCACCAACCGCTGTGATACTGTTGGATCGTAGAAATTGGCCGTGCCGACCTGCACAGCCGTGGCACCACACACCATGAACTCCATGACATCGTCCATCGTCGCGATTCCGCCAATCCCGACGATCGGAATCGATACCGCATTCGCTGCCTGATAGACACATCGCAACGCGATTGGCTTGATTGCGGGACCACTCAATCCACCCAGATTATTGGCCAACATGGGTCGACGGCGGCGCCAATCGACCGCCATTGCCAGAACGGTATTCGTCAGACTGATCGCATCGGCCCCGCCATCGGCCGCCGCCAAAGCGATCTCATCGATCCGGGTCACATTCGGCGTCAGTTTTGCCAGAATCGGCAAGTCGCATGCATTCCGTACGGCCGCAACCAATTGCCGGCACCGCGTCGGATCCGCTCCATAGTCGACCCCACCCGACACGTTCGGACATGAAATGTTCAGCTCCAAGCCGGCCACGCCACCCGCTTGCTGAAGACGCCGCGCCAGATCGACATAATCCGAAGGACTCCGCCCCGCAATGCTGACCACGATGGCAGGCCCGATTCCCGAAAGATACGGCAAGTGGCCCGCGACAAACGCATCAACGCCGTCGTTGTCCAACCCGATCGCGTTGAGTAATCCCGAAGCTGTTTCGACCGTTCGCCAAGGCCGGTTTCCAATACGTGGTTCCGACGTGATGGTCTTCGGCACAATGGCGCCGAGTCGCGTCAGGTCGACCAAGTGCTGCATTTCTCGGGCATAGCCGAATGTACCCGACGCCACCATGATCGGGTTCGGCAGCCGGAGACGCCCCAATTGGATCGAAACATCGATTTCCGGAAGTTGTTCGCTCACCGCGGGACGAGCCCCGTTACACACGTGTTGTCAAACAGGACCGAAGCTCAACTGCTCCGAGCCAAATCAAGTAGGTCCCGCCTGCCGGGCGGGACTTGAAATGGAACGGTCGTCGGCGTTTCCGCGGACGATGTGTCCGGAGCGGTAGCTCGCGATGCCTTGGCATCCTGCCTTGCCAGGCTCGCGGGCCTCCCAAGAGGCCGTCACAAGTCCACGACAACAGGTACTCGGACCCGCAGCTGGAACATCCAACACCCGTTTCGTGACAGGCTGTAAGCTCTTGTGACAACAAGCCGCGACATGCGGTCACGCTACTTGCCTGCCCAAACCACCGCAGACGGTTCCTCAAAACAGAACACACCCGGCGACTCGCCAGCGTTCAACTGACCGTTTGCCCTATCACAATAGCTCAGACCGCCGATGGCCATGAAAAACCACCGCGTCCGAACAGCACGTGCGAACGTGGTACTAAATCACACCGCCATGGACGCGCTGTGGCGTCATATGGTCAGGCATGTTCAAGAACCAAAACCGCTCCCATGTGTTCAGCAGAGCGCGATAGTCCTCGGAAGTGAAGATCAGCTGTTGTGTCCGGCGAACCGGGTCGCCCGAGTATGCGGGAATAATACAACCCACCGCTGTTGACAACAATAGACCCAACGTTACCGCATAGAAGATTCGACGCATCGAATCAATCCTCCCTGAAGAGAGTACACCGTTTTCAGCGCGACAGGTACGCATTGAAAACATCCGTTGCGCAAACCGATCGGAGTCACTTCCCGTCGGCTATTCCATTAGTGATTCGTGACGCGGGCTTAGGTGTCGGATACGTAAACTCGCTGAGATGGCTTCCCTGCGTTCGCCGAACGGCAATCAAAAAGGAGTTCACTCGTATAGACGCTTTGGGTCATGCGCGTCAAGACGAGTCTCGTGTAAGCTTCGATCCGTCGCAGCTTGCGTGATGGTCGGTCGGCTTCTGTCGACCGGTGCCATCAAGTCGTGTGTTTTAATTCATGGCATACCAAGCGTTTCTGACGAGGGGGATGCCGGGCTTTCAACCTTAGGCGCGGGCGGCTCGGATACATCCGCCGCCGCCTGCAATGCAGCTTCCTTCGCCTGCTCGTCAAGCTCAAGCTGCCGGACTTTCTCCTCCATCTCCTTGCCGGGCTTAAATGTCACCACCCATTTGGCGGGAACATCAACCCGCTGGCCTGTCCGAGGGTTCCGCGCTTTGCGCGCCGCTCGCCGTTTGACCTCGAAAACACCAAAGTTCCTGAGCTCGATGCGTTTCTCTTCGACAAGTGTCTTAACAATCGCATCGAACATCTTCTGAACGATTTCTTTGGTCTGCAGCTGGGTCAAACCCTTGATGTCCTCGGAAATCGTTTTGACGATCTCTTTCTTGGTCACGACTCAACTCCCTCGTTGGGCACTCAAAAGGTCCGGAAAAGCCGGTCCGTCGACTCGCCTCTTATCGTCCCAAGTGTAAATGCCACAAGCATTAGAGTCAAGCTCATTCGCCCTCGGGGCCGCTTCCATGCTTCCGAGTATCCGCGTCAGACCACCTCGCGTCGCCGCATGGCATCAGGCCCGCAGAAAACCTTAACCTCTGTATAAATAACGACTTACAGAACCGCACAACCCATCTGACTGCCTGAAAATCCGTAAGCCCTTTGATAATAGCTAGTTCAAGCGATCTTGCCGAGTTTTCCGGTTAACGGCGCATAAGATCCTTGATGGCAATATCGGCTACCCAAGCGGCCAACTTCAGCCAATCCGCAAACTCGATACAAAACCCACAATCGAAACCTCGGGCCACGGTCGCTTGCCAGACCCTCCTCTGGATGAAAACCACAAGCCAGACACAACGGCAAATGTGATCACCTGGTGGGCAGATTGAGCTCGGACAAGCGGTCGGCGCACCCCGTTAAATCCACCCCGTTAAATCCACGCCATCACACGCGGATGACCTTCACCGCTGTTTGGATCACATCCAGCTTGTGAAGTTTGCCTTGCCCGCTGCCGGGACAAACGCGGCATGTCTCGTCCCAAGTGGCCGGCGTTCGAACATTCGATTCCCAAAATGGCCAGGTCCGACATTGCCGCGGCCGTGCTTCATAGGCCTTGCAACATCGCCGATCACTATCAAACAGCACACAGTCCCCGTTGGACAACTCGCGTAAACTCCGGCGAATCCCAACTTTGCGCACATACGCCTCTTCAAACTCGCCAGAATCCTCCATGCCCAACTCCGCAGCCAACGCATCGACTTCCTGCTGATTCACCCAGACGAATCCCGGTGCCCCCGTACAGCAGTCGCCACATTGCGAGCACTGAAATCGGAGCCCATCGCGATACCACAGTTGTGCGGCCATGCCACCCCCACTGATCCTTGTCCAAAACGAGACTTATTAGTTCGACTGTTTGACTTTTGTGAGGTGGGCAGTCCCCATCCTACATCTTGTGCCTCATCAGCGACGTCAAACAGTCGAATTAGCCGAAGAGTATTTTGGCCTCCAAAGCTCCGTGCCAACATCTCAAATGGTAACCGTTCACGGAATGTAGGCCGCCGGTTCGCTTCCAAGGGGTCAGACCCATTTTCGGCGACAAGATGCGTTCGCGTAAAGAAACGCTTTCTCCGCCGAAAATTGCGTCAGACCCCAGCGACGTGAACGGCTACCTCAAATGCCACGACCGCCTGTTTGGACTGTTCGACTCGACGATCGTTATAACTTTCGTGTCGCAACGAGTTGCAAAGAGCTGGGAAAACCACCGAGCGGCAGGGCCGCAACCCAATCCAAGCTACCGCTCGGGACCCCAATCGCCCGCTCCCGTTGGTCGCTTCACTTGACTCAAAATGATCGACTTCTGCTCTATAAGCATGCTAATGGTGGGAAACTCAAAAAATCGCCCCAACCGTTTGGCAAGACACATTGAGTCCGGGATGCCAGAACCACGAACCCTCGAGCCCATCGCCGGAACCAATCAATGGCGGAACATTCCGTTGGCTTCCCATCTGGTCGCGGACCAGTCCCGAGTCAGACCTGTACGGTTGTTCGGGCGATCTCGGCTACCGCCTGAACCGCCCGATCAATCTCGTCGTCTTCTGTAAAAACACTCGTACTGAACCGGACTGTCCCGCCACCTTCGGTCGTACCGAGCGTTTGGTGCATCAACGGCGCGCATTGGATCCCGGCACGCACCTGGATGCGGTGTGTCGAATCCAGCATCGCGGCCACATCACGGGGATCGAGGCCCGCGACGGTGATGCTGACCACGCCCAATTGCTGCGTTGCATCCGCGGGTCCGTGGATGGTCACGCCGGCAATCTACGCGAACCCATCCAACAACCTCGCGGTCAGCTGTTCCGCGTGCTTTCGTACTTGTTGCAAGCCATGTTGTTTCAGGAACAACAGTGCCTCGCCCAGGCCCAGCACACCAGGTACATTCAAATTCCCCGGTTCGTACTTGTCGGGAAGCAACTCAGGCTGCCGATACTCGTTGCTGAGGCTGCCCGTTCCACCTTGCCGCAACGACCGTAGTTCTTTCTCACACCCGGGTGCGATGTACAACACGCCAAGCCCCGATGGCCCAAGCAAGCCTTTATGCCCCGGCGCGGCCAGCAAATCGGCACCAACCTGCCCGACATCAATTGGAAGGTGGCCAAGAGACTGTGCCGCATCGACCAGGTATCGGACCCCGTGCTCTCTGGCAATCCTTCCCACCTGTTCGATTGGCTGAATGGCACCCGTCACATTCGACACATGCACCAATGCAATCAGTCGCGTGTTCGAACGAATTGCTTGGGATACGGAGTCTGAATCAACGATTCCACGCCCGTCGCACGGCACACGTGTCACCTGAACATTAAGGTGTTCCTCGAGAAACCTGAGCGGTCGCAGCACGGAATTGTGGTCGACAACGCTGGTCACCACATGGTCTCCTGGCCGCAGTAACCCGTGAATCGCCACGTTCAGCGATTCCGTGCCATTGGCGGTAAAAACGATCCGCTCCGGCTCGGCCGCCCCAATCAGTTCGACAAGCCGTTTGCGTGTTTGCTGCACGCGGCGTCCAACATCATCCGCTTCACGGTACGCACCTCGCCAGGCAGTCGCGCCATTGTCTCGCTGATACGCATCGACCGCATCGTACACCGCCTCCGGCTTCGGCCAGCTGGTCGCTGCGTTGTCCAGGTAAATTCGCCGGCTATTGGTTCCAGTCATTCCAGATAATCCATTCGACTAGGGAAGTTATTCAGCCAGGACATGGGCGCCGTAACCGACGGCCAGACGATCGGCCTGAGGAAACGGACGGCATTCCCCGGCCAAAACCACGGCTGTTGCATAACGAAAAAGGCTGGGCTCGATACCAATGGCAAACTGGCACTCAACAAGCCCTGGAATCACGAAAGACCAGACGCACTGGTACCCAGCTTCTGATGATGATCCTAGAATAACCCGCACCAAGACTCAACCACCCCACCATTGCACGCGCGCCCGGTAGGGCAGGGCGGACATCGCAACACCGCTTACCTGTTGTTTGCCGTTCAGACTGCGGGGATCGCGAATCGGCGACGCGAGTACCAGCCAAAGGCTCGGCATTTGCCAAGGTGCACTGCAAGCGGCTCCCGACCGCATGCCGGACGGCGCGGATCGGCGCCGACGGATTGCCAAACAGCCGATCCACTGCATGTTTCAAGCGACATCCGCGGACGCACAGCCCGCCACCATTTCTAGAAAGACCAATCCCCATTCGACACGACCGAAGCTAGACCGGCCGATTCGGGTCGTCAATCTGTCCCTCGTCGTCATTAAGCACGTTATATCGGTCAGCCTGTTGGCGCCGACGTGCTAATCCTGCTCGGTCCAGCAAAGAGCGGCCCAGAATCTCACTGATTTGCTCTTCGTCAGGCGGTGGAGGACCGGTCGCTCCGAGATCGACCGGCGAGTAGCTCATTTTGTACTTGTGCTTGGCCACCGACAGAATGTCTTCGGGGTCCAGCCGCTTGCGAGTGATCCGCGCCCCATTGACTTTCGTGCCATTTCGGCTGTTCAAGTCCTTGACGAACCAGTAACCGTTCTCCAACGTCAACTGGCAATGATGTGCCGAAACATTGGAAAACCGAAGCCTCACATCGCAGCTCTCACGGCGCCCGACCAGAAGCTTCTTCTTGAGAAGGGGAATCGGGTCCCCACCACCGACCGGAATAAGCTCACCAAACATGATTATATTCCCTTGTTCCGAGCGGGCGCCTATTCTAAGATGCCAATCTCTGTCCCACTCCAAAAAGTAACCGTTCACGGAATGTAGGCCGCCGGTTCGCTTCCAAGGGGTCAGACCCATTTTCGGCGACAAAATGCGTTTGCGTAAATGAACGCTTTCTCCGCCGAAAATTGCGTCAGACCCCAGCGGCGTGAACGGCTACCCAAA
>JAJSAJ010000942.1 GCA_024274855.1 Planctomycetota bacterium
ACAAGCCGCTGATCAACTCGATCTAATGCGTCACGTACCCAAAGTCGCATTGCCGTACTGACCTGGTCGTTTCGGCTGCGTCCCGTATGCAATTTGCGGCCAACGTCCCCGAGCCGTTCGATCAGTGCTTGTTCGATATGCATGTGGATGTCTTCCAACTCCACACGAATCGCGAACCGGCCCTCATCGAACTCCTGACGGATTTGCTCAAGGCCCTTCACCAATTGATCCTGTTCGGATTCCGCAATCAGTCCGACATCGGCCAGCATCTGCGCATGGGCGATCGAGCCAGCGATGTCATGAGCGTACAATCGCTGGTCCAAAGTGACACTTTCAGTAAACGCGTCGACGCGCTTGTCTGTCGACGCTGCAAAAACTCCCGATCGGGATGGGCTCGTCACGCGATCTGTCTCAATATATCAGGAAGCAAACAGGGCAGGTCCGCACATTACTTAAACCCATGCTAAGCCCCATGTTGGGTGCTGTCAACGTGTGGCGGGCAGCCATGCTCATTTATTAGGCACCGACGATGGGATATCGGGCGACTTGTGGTCACGACCAAACCACCACAATTTGGGTGTGCGATGGCCAAAACCGAAGGTTCTTTTTTCGAGACTGCTCAACCCGCCCCTTGCTTTTAAGCAGGCTGCGGTGTTAACTTTGAGAGATTTTACACACACCGATTGCGAGCTGATCAATCCACTTAAACAAGGACTCACCAGCGTGCCGCGCCGCGATGATCTACACAAAATCCTATTGATCGGATCCGGACCCATTGTCATTGGACAAGCGTGCGAGTTCGATTATTCAGGCACTCAGGCTTGTAAAGCCTTGCGTGAAGAGAATTACGAAGTGGTTCTGGTCAATTCGAACCCCGCCACGATTATGACCGATCCCAGTACGGCAGAGCGTACGTATATCGAGCCGTTGACCTGGGAAGTCGTGGCCAAAGTCATTGAAATCGAGCGACCCGATGCGCTGCTGCCGACGCTCGGTGGACAGACCGGTTTGAATGTGGCCATGGACCTGGATCGTCATGGTGTGCTCAAGAAATTCGGCGTCGAAATGATCGGGGCAAATGCTCGCGTTATTGCGAAAGCTGAAGAGCGGGACCAGTTCAAGAACGCCATGGAACGTATTGGCCTGGAAGTCTGCCGTGGACAGACGGTCCACACCTTGCAGGAGGCCCGTCAGGCGGTCGAAGAAACCGGCCTTCCTTGCGTCGTGAGGCCATCCTTCACATTGGGGGGGTCCGGTTCGTCAATCGCTTACAACCGCGATGAATTCGACATGCTCGTGAACCGAGGCTTGGATTTGAGCCCGATCACGGAAGTGCTGCTCGAGGAGGCCGTGCTTGGGTGGAAAGAATACGAGATGGAGGTGATGCGCGACCTGGATGACAATGTCGTCATCATTTGCTCGATCGAAAACTTCGATCCCATGGGCGTTCACACAGGAGATTCCATCACAGTCGCTCCAGCACAAACGCTGACCGACAAAGAGTATCAGCGTATGCGAGATGCCAGTCTGGCGGTAATTCGCGAGATCGGTGTCGAAACGGGCGGTTCGAACATCCAGTTCGCGATTCATCCCCAAACCGGCCGAATGATCGTGATCGAAATGAACCCGCGAGTGAGCCGTTCGAGTGCTCTGGCTTCGAAAGCCACTGGATTCCCCATTGCGAAGATCGCAGCCAAATTGGCGGTTGGCTACCGGTTGCATGAGCTGCCCAATGATATTACTCGCGAAACCCAAGCTTGTTTCGAGCCGACAATCGATTATGTCGTGACGAAGATCCCACGTTTCGCGTTTGAAAAATTTCCCGAAGCCGATGCCACGTTGACCACCCAGATGAAAAGCGTCGGTGAGACTATGGCGATCGGCCGTACGTTCAAGGAATCGTTCCAAAAAGCTCTGCGAGGTCTGGAAGTCGGCAGCTTCGGGTTCGGATGCGATGGAAAGGACCTGTGGGGTACCGATCAGCAACCGAGTACCGATGATATCCGTGCCAAGCTGGCAACGCCCAACGCCGATCGTGCCTGGTACTTGCGATACGCGATCAAGGCTGGAATATCGTTAGAAGAAATTCACGGATTGACGGCGATCGACCCGTGGTTTCTAGACCAATTAGCGCAATTGGTCGAACTGGAAGAGCATTTGCGCTCGTTCGAGAATCTGGAAGAAATCGATGTGCCCACATTGCGGCGGGCAAAACAATTCGGCTTCTCCGACCGCCAACTGGCGACGATTTTCGGTACGCACGAAATGAGCGTGCGAAAACATCGTATCAACCAGGGGATTCGAACGACGTTCAAGTCAGTCGATACGTGTGCCGCAGAGTTCGAGGCGTATACGCCTTACTATTATTCGACGTATGAAGAGACTGACGAAGTCCCCGAAAAAACGCCGGGTACCAAGCGTGTCATGATCCTGGGCGGCGGGCCGAACCGAATTGGCCAGGGGATCGAATTCGACTACTGCTGCTGCCACGCCAGTTTTGCACTGCGTGAATTGGGCATCGAGTCGATTATGGTCAACTCGAACCCGGAAACCGTCAGCACGGACTACGACACGAGTGATATTCTGTTTTTTGAACCGCTGACGACCGAAGATGTCCTGAACATTTGCGACCGTATTCAGCCAGATGGGGTGATTGTCCAATTTGGTGGCCAAACGCCCTTGAACCTGTCTCGAGCACTTGCGACGGCCGGTGTGCCGATCATCGGGACGAGTGTCGACACGATCGAAGCGGCGGAGGACCGCGAGAAGTTTCAGAAACTGCTCAAGGAACTCGACCTGAAGCAGCCGGCCAACGGAATCGCCCGAACGATGAGTCAGGCTCGCAGCGAAGCGAGAAAAATCGGCTTTCCTTCTCTAGTCCGGCCCAGCTTTGTGCTCGGGGGCCGCGCCATGGAAATCTGCTACGATCAAGCCCAGTTCGCCCAGTTCATTGCTCAAGCATTTGTGGTGGCTCAGGGCCAGCCCGTCTTGATCGACCGATTCCTGGAAGATGCCACCGAAGTTGATGTCGATGCGATCTGTGACGGTACGGACGTTGTGGTGATGGGTGTGATGGAGCACATTGAAGAAGCGGGTGTCCATTCCGGAGACTCGGCCTGTGCGATCCCACCTTATAGTTTGCCTGGGCCGGTTGTGGATGAAATTCGCGAGGCGACCCGTTCGATGGCCTTGCGTCTGAACGTGATCGGCTTGATGAATGTCCAGTTTGCCGTCAAGAAAGAGGACGGCAAACTGAACGTCTATGTTCTTGAAGTCAATCCGCGAGCCAGTCGTACTGTACCATTTGTCGCTAAAGCGACCGGTGTTCCCGTGGCCAAACTCGCGGCAAAAGTCATGACCGGCAAGAAACTAGCCGAACTCAACATGCTGGAAGAGCCGATACCCAGCCACGTTTCCGTCAAGGAAAGCGTCTTTCCATTCCGAAAGTTTGCCGGTGTCGACATCGTGCTTGGTCCGGAGATGCGTAGCACGGGCGAAGTGATGGGGGTCAGCTCACGATTCTCGATCGCATTTGCCAAAGGACAACTAGCCGCCGGCATCGTCTTGCCGGAAGAACCGAGTCAGATATTTATCAGCGTGTCGGCGCGGCACAAGAAACAAATCGCCGCACTAGCCCAGCGCTTGAGCGATCTGGGCCACCAGCTGATTGCGACCGAAGGAACGGCACGGCATTTGCGCGATGCGGGCATCGAGGTCGGGAATGTCAAGAAAATCGCCGAAGGTCATCCGAATTTGATCGACTACATGATCGACGGCAAAGTGGCACTTGTGATGAACACGCCCAGTGGTAAAGGCGCCCGAACGGATGAAGGCAAGATTCGTGCGGCAGCTGTTCAGTATGGTGTGCCTTGTATCACCACCATCCAAGCTGCCGAAGCTGCGATTAACGCCATGGAGGCACTGCGAGAAGAAGGGATGCACGTGCAAGCACTGCAAGATCGATTCCCACAGTAATACGTCTTTGGCGGTGCGCCCCGTTCGATCTGCTCCCCGAACTCGATAGATTCCAAATCCGTCCGCCCGCGTGCGGACCGAAAAAACGATCGATCAACGGCGCCATTGTTCTTCTTACCGCGACTCGCCACGTTTGACACGTCCGGCCAAATCCATCGCTGCAAGCATATGCCTTGATGAGTGGGTGACACGAGCACAAGCCCCGGCCCGAATTGTGCCGAAAGCGCCGGCGGATCTCGTGCTGGCCCCAGATGAGCCTCAGTCCTGATTTGCAGAGACGAGAGCGCGCACCTCGTGATCGAGTCGATTCACCATCCAGATCAGGTAACGCTGCAACAGGGCCGTCAGGGCCGTCAGGGCCGTTAGGCCCTCGGGATCCGTCGGATCACCCGGGATCGGTTTTGATGGGGTACGCGTGCATAATCAGCTCCTTCAAGGTAACCAGATAACAACAGACGAGCACTCCACATCGAGTGGCTCAGAGAGAGTGTGTGCACCGTCGGCGCGCCGGACTGCGGTGTTTGACAAGGACCCGGATTGGCATAACATGAGCGTGTCAGTCGCTTTGCGCGACAGTGAATCGGTGTTGTTCGGCGTCCGACGGACGCCCACGTCCGTCGGTGAACGGCCTTGGATCGTGCCATCATCCAATTCGGTCAAACACGTGCGGCAGACCACGCGGCGAGGCGGTGTTGTTCGGTGTCCGACGGACGCCCACGTCCGTCGGTGAACGGCCTTGGATCGTGCCATCATCCAATTCGGTCAAACACGTGCGGCAGACCACGCGGCACCTGGCCAACGCCACTACAAGGGATCAAGTAACTTGGGCACGATCGTGTGGCCGGGTTGGTACCCAGGGCAGCGACGGACGTGGGCGTCCGTCGGACACGGGCGCGCCTCCGTGTTCGTCTCGTGTGGCCGGGTTGGTACCCAGGGCAGCGACGGACGTGGGCGTCCGTCGGACACGGGCGGTGGCGGCAAGTGACTTTGCGAATTGCGAAGACAGTCGCGATTGGGGTAGCGCGAATTTCGCGCACTATATGCGCACCTGTCGGCTTGGCCAGCTCGTTTTCCAAGTGCCCGACAGGCCGTCGGTTACGTTCGTTTTGGCAGGGTGCCGGATGGGTGCCGGTTG
>JAJSAJ010000943.1 GCA_024274855.1 Planctomycetota bacterium
CACCCGGCACCGAGATCGTCAGTTTGCTGACCAACGGCAAATACAACCTCGCGTTCATAAACAAGTCCGGTTTCTATAGACGATTTCCGTGCCGATTTCAGGCCGAAGCCTCGAGACAAACCATACGCTGATCGTACGACCCGCGAGCTAAGTGTGTCAACAGATTAGAGGCTGTTTTTTGGTAGCCGTTCACGCCGCTGGGGTCTGACGCAATTTTCGGCGGAGCAAGCGTTTCTTTACGCGAACGCATTTTGTCGCCGAAAATGGGTCTGACCCCTTGGAAGCGAACCGGCGGCCTACATTCCGTGAACGGTTACGTTTTTTGTAACCGTTCACGACGAGAGACCGTGAAATCCACTCGCCCTACGCACATACTGGCTTGGTAATCACGCTGGCGGATTGCAATAACCGGCTCTTGCAGATAACTTCTAGCCAGAAGGGGCCTCGGGCCCGCGCCCCCACACAACGCGTTTTGTTGCCTGGTCAAAAACCACCCACACAACACATGCCATGTCACGAAAACTAGTTATTCTCACCGAAGGTCATTCCAATACGCATACGGCCAAGACCGCGTGCAGCGTGCTGCGCTATCGACCAGAAGAAGTCGAGGCCGTTCTGGACGGCACGCAGCAGGGTATGACGGCGGAACAATTGTTGGGAGTCGGAGGCTCGATTCCCGTGATCGGAAGTCTTGATGAAGCACCCAACGCGAATACGCTGCTGATCGGCATTGCTCCGCCCGGAGGCAAAATACCGGACTCGTGGCTATCCGTCGTACTCAGTGCCATCACGCGCGGCATGGATGTCGTCTCCGGACTCCATGATTTCCTGAGTGATGACGCGGAGTTCGCCCAAGCGGCGAAAAACCACAAGACGCAGTTGATCGATGTCCGAAAAAACAATGAACATGAAATTGCTCGACGCAACGGACTGCGCGAGGATTGTCTACGGATTCACACCGTGGGACACGATTGCAGCGTCGGCAAAATGGTCGCGGCGATCGAAATTGTCAATGAGCTCAAACGGCAAGAATATGACGCGAAGTTCATCGCGACCGGCCAGACAGGTATCCTGGTCGAAGGGGATGGATGTCCGGTCGATTGTGTCGTTGCCGACTTTGTGAGTGGGGCAGTCGAACGTCTGATCCTGAAACACCAACATCATGACATCCTGGTGGTTGAGGGGCAGGGGAGCCTGGTTCATCCGTCCTATTCCGGAGTGACACTCAGCCTACTTCATGGCTGTCTACCTCATGGTTTGATCCTGTGTTACGAAGTAGGACGAGAGACTGTAACTGGAATTCCCGACCTAAGTATTCCTCCGCTGACTGAAATTCGACGACTCAATGAAATCATGGCCAGCGTCTATCAACCATGTCGCGTAATCGGCATTGCCATGAATAGTAATGCACTCACGCAGCAACAGGCTGAACAAGAGCGCCGGCGCACCGAAGACGCGTTCCAAGTGCCTGTCTGCGACATCTTTCGTCACGGTACCAAACCATTGGTTGAGGCCGTGCTGAAACTGAAACAAGATCGATAGGTCGGTTTCTTGACAACTGTTTTGCAAAGCGTCCGATGATTCCATATCGTCTAGTGAGTGATCTTGCCCGTGTTGGATCCCGTCGCATTTGAAAATCTGGTCAGCGGCCAAAACAAGTCCTGGTGGACCGCTCCGGCACGCGCCGCACTTCGAATGGCTGAAACGCCTTACACCTGGGTAGTTGAGGCGCGCAACCGACGATATGACCAAGACCCCAAAGCCATTGAACGCGTCGGTGTTCCTGTAATCAGCGTCGGGAACATTACCGCGGGCGGGACAGGCAAGACGCCATTGGTCGCGTGGCTGGCTCGATGGTTCACCAGCCGGCATGTGAAAGTCGTTTTGATCAGTCGCGGATACAAAGCACAAAACGACCAGGGGAATGACGAGGCCCGGGAACTGGAACAGCTGCTACCAGACGTTCCCCACCTGCAGAATCCCGACCGAATTGCCGCCGCACACTCCGCCATCGACCAGTTACCATGCGAACTGATCATCCTGGACGATGCCTTTCAGCACCGTAGAATCCACCGCGATCTTGACATCGTCTTGATCGATGCGCTGCGGCCCTTTGGTCACGGACATGTGTTGCCTCGCGGACTGCTGCGAGAACCACTTGCTCAACTACGTCGCGCCAGCGTGATTGGCTTGTCTCGAGCAAATGCGGTTGATTCTGGACAACGACAAGTGATCCACGAGCACGTGGCTCGGCTTGCCCCGCATGCCACGTGGGTCGAATTGGCACATGTCCCCCGCCTGCTGAAAAACGCCGAGGCGGCCGAACAGCCGCCGGAAACTCTGACAGGACAACCTGTGGCCGCGTTTTGCGGCATCGGAAACCCAACCGGATTTCACGCCACCCTCACTCAACTCGGGTGCGACCTGATCGCATTTCGCACATTTCCAGACCACTGCGCCTATTCGGCCGGCGATATCGCATCCCTGCAGGCATGGTGCGACACCGATGCAAACGCCGCGAAATTCATCGTCTGTACCAGCAAGGATCTGGTCAAGCTGAACATGACGTCACTCGGACAAATCCCCCTGTGGGCACTCGCTATCGAGATGGAACTGACCGCCGGCAGCGAGCGTCTACAGCCTCGACTCCAAGCCCTGGTGCCCGGACCGCCACACTGAACGGATCGCTAGCATTGTCACCACCGCAGAAGCCGCCTGCTTCAACGGGCAGAGCAGTCCCACAGTCCACCTAACCGCTCCGCGCACACCTGCGTCCCTGGTGTGCCGTCGCTCGCGGTTTAGTTTGTGCCATATGGATCGGAAACCGCGCGAGCCGTGGCACACCCTACGAAATGCAGCACGCACCCCGCGTCCCATTCCGCATTGCCTATTCGACACCTTACATTCGGTTCCTGCTCAGGGGTGAATGCTGCCCCATCCGTTGCGCCTCGTTCTGGGCGATATGCATCCAAGTCGTTATGGATTAAAAGGTTAGAATGATACAGAAAATACTCATGGATAGCCTGGGCTGCGTTTGGCAAGGACGAGCTGACTGGTTTACCTGGCAGCCACAACACCACCCTTTCTGCCCACACGTCCCACGCTGCCCATTTACCCGATTCATCAGATCTCCGAAAAAGTCTGTCTATGCCGATTTGGCGATTCTGGATATAAATACGGGCCCGCGATCGGTACGTTGGGCGGTGCTTTGCTGCGCGCCGCGGCACATCTCGGTCCCGGATCAACGTGTTCGTTTGAATCTGCGAATGAAACGCTTTTTACGGTAGTCAGGGATGACACATCAAACACCAAAGACTCCGTTGGTCCAGGTCTTGGACCAACTTCCATCGGCCCATTTGTTGGTATTGGGCGATTTGATTCTAGACCGTTATACATGGGGCAACGCGGAGCGGATCAGCCAGGAGGCGCCGGTCATCGTTTTGCGTGCCGACCGCCGCCAATCGAGTCTTGGCGGGGCGGCAAACGTCTGCTGCATGCTTCGAGGCCTGGACGCCCGTGTCACGTGTGCCGGTGTTGTCGGCCAAGATGAACCGGGCGACACACTTCGTCGCAAGCTGGACGACGAGGGAATTGACAGCCAGCTGGTCGTCACGGACGCCGATCGTCCGACAACCGTCAAGGAGCGATTTGTAGGACGCGCCAGTGGGCGCCACCCCAACCAGATCCTCCGTGTTGACAGCGAGGTTCGCGACGCGCTGCCACGACAGATCGAAGATGAACTAATCCGATCAATCCGAGCTTCGATCACCCGTTATGATGCCGTCCTGATCTCTGATTACGGCAAGGGAGTCTGTACGCCACAGTTGCTTCGTGGCACGATTGACGCGTGTCGGATTGCGGGTGTTCCGGCTCTGGTCGATCCGGTCCGTTCCGAGGACTACACAGCCTACCGCGGCGCGACTCTGCTGAAGCCCAACCGGATCGAGACTGAGTTGGCAACCGGTTGCCAGGTTCACGTCGCTCGTGACGCGTTACGGATCGGCCAGCAGCTTTGCCGGCAGCTTGATTTATCGGCCGCAGTGATCACATTGGATAAAGATGGGATGGCCTGGGTCCCGCGTCGAGGCGATGGCCGGCTCTATGCAACGCGAGCCCGAGCCGTGTACGACATCACAGGCGCCGGTGACGTGGCGTTGGCGATGTTGGGGCTTTGCTGGGCCTCCGGTGTCGATCCCGACGATGCGATTCAGCTGAGCAATCTCGCCAGTGGCATTGAAGTCGAGCGAACGGGCGTTGCAAAAGTAACGCGTGACGACATCCGCACGGAACTGCTTGTCGCAAGCCGACCCGGATTTCAGAAGATCTTGACCGTCGACGAGTTGGCCGAATTCGGCAGGCAGCAACGAGGACAGGGACGACGCGTCGTATTCACCAACGGCTGCTTTGATCTGCTCCATGTCGGACATGTCACCTACCTTGCCGAGGCAGGTGCTCTTGGCGACAGCCTGGTCGTCGGTGTCAACAGCGACGCCAGTGTACGCCGTCTAAAAGGTCCGTCGCGACCGGTCATTTCGGAACACGATCGTGCGTCACTGCTAGCTGCCTTGGCGTGTGTCGACGG
>JAJSAJ010000944.1 GCA_024274855.1 Planctomycetota bacterium
CCAACCCACTCATTCTCCGGAAGAGGCTTGTTTTTGAAGAACGAACGTTGCCGATAGTGTCAGCAGAACCAGGCCATAACATTTGTCTGAAACATCATTAAGTTCTTGACGCGGTTGAGCGGCCCACGAGAGCGGCCAATGGGGTCATCTTCCTGTGTTTGTAGCTGACCAGTCATTCCTTCCGCTGGGACAGGTCCAGCGGAGAGATATGGGCAAGGACAAGGGTTGGTTGGCGGCCCTGCCGCACTGTGTAGAGAGCGAAGCCCCGAAACCGATATCAGTCGACCGAAACGACTATTATTGGGAGCTTGTAGCGAAGTGACTAGCACAGCGTCTCCGTTACCGCTGACCCCAAGGGTGAAACGGTAATCGAGATAACACTTGATGCTTTGAGGAGAAAATGACGGAGTCGTTGATCAACGCGTCAGGAACAGAATTGATCGGTTCTCGTCAAGAGTGTTGCCGAACTACGCCGTGCGGGAAAGCGAACTCGGAAAGCGGCCGTTAAGGAGTGTTGCCACGGATCCAGTCCGTCCTTATGACCGCGACGGTCGCCATCCTTCATGTGCCTGCAAAGCGTTGTTTCAGGTGGCCGTATCCCGTTCCCCAGTCCGGATCTTCACGGTATCTTCCACGGCAATGACAAAGATACGTCCATCCCCCGGGTTCCCCGTATGAGCATTTTTCTGAATTGTGTCCACGACCCGTTTTACCATGTCGAGAGGAACCATGAGCTCAAGCTTGATCTTTGCTTGCGGCTCATAGTCGGGATGGACAACGCTGAATCCCCGAACTTCCTAGACGGTGGCAGCGGGCAGGTCGTCGATCGCTTGCAGCCCGCGAAGAACCGCACTGAGCATAACTGGCTGAATGATGGCTTTGACCTCTTTCATGGAACCAACCCTCCAATCCAGGTGCATTAAACTTCCACATTTTCAATTGCCGGTTCAAACCACCGATAGATGGCGGGCAGGACAACCAAGGTGAGCAGGCTGGACGTGATCACACCACCGATCACGACGGTGGCCAGAGGCTGCTGGACCTCCGCACCGGAACTAGTCGATACGGCCATCGGGATGAAGCCGAGTGCATCGGTGGTGGCTGTCATCAGCACCGGCCGCAACCGATCCAAAGCGCCCCTATAGACTGCATCATTGATACCTTGTCCGGCGGCGCGCAGATGTCGGACGTGCTCGATCAATACAACGCCGTTCATCACGGCAATACCGAACAAGGCGATAAAGCCAACGCCGGCGGAAATGGAGAACGGCATACCGCGGACCCACAAGGCCAGGATCCCGCCGGTGGTAGCGATCGGCACGTTCAGGAAAATCAGCAGTGTCAAGCGACCGGAGTTGAACGTAATGTACAACAGTGACAGAATCAGGAATAGAGCCAACGGAACGGCAATCATTAGACGGCTGGTCGCTTCCTGCAGGTTTTTGAACTGGCCACCCCAAGCGATTCGGTAGCCAGGTGGCAATTTGATTTGTTTCTCGACGGCCCGTTTCGCGTCGCTTACAAAGCCGGCCAAGTCACGACCACGTACGTTTACCTGGACCAGGAATCGTCGGCGGACCGCATCGCGGCTGATTTGGGCGACTCCGGGTCCGACGGAGATGTCTGTCAGTTGTTCCAGTGGGATATGGCGCCCGCCGGGATCGGCGATTTTTAGATGTTTCAGTGTCTCGATGTTCTCGCGCCATTGTGGCCCGAGTCGTACTTGCAAGGGAAAACGCCTTTGCCCCTCGAAAACCTGTCCCACAACTTTGCCCCCGATTGTGGAGACCGCATCCAGGACGTTCGCCGCGTTGATACCGTAGCGTGCAAGCTGGTCGCGTCGGATATCGATCTGGATGTACGGCACGCCGCTTGTCTGCTCCGCTTGCACGTCCGCCGCTCCGGAAACCTTGCTGAGCACTGCGGCAATGCGGTCACCAAGTTGTTTCAGTTTTTTCAGATCGTCTCCATACAGGCTGATGCCGATATCACTGCGCACGCCGGACAGCAGTTCCTGCACGCGTAGTTCGATCGGCTGGGTAAAGCTGAAGTTATTGGCCGGGATCACCTTCTCCAACACTTCCTTCATCGCGGTGATCAGTTCGTTTTTGCTGCCGTAGTGCCACCTATCCTTCGGCTTGAGCATGACGAAAACGTCGCTCATTTCCACGCCCATGGGGTCGGTGGCGATCTCCGCGCGGCCGGTCTTCGAAATGACCGATTGGATTTCGTCCGGAAACTTCGCCAGCAGCGTTTTCTCGATCTCCGTAGTCAGTTCGATCGACCGTTCCAGCGAGACGCTGGGCAGCCGAATGGCCTGTATGGCCATATCCCCTTCATCGAGCTTCGGAATGAACTCGGCCCCGAATCGGCTGGCGAGTACGACGCCCACGCCGAAACCTGCAACAGCAATAAGAAAGACAAGCTTAGGATGAGCGATCGCTCCGCGCAACAGCGGCACATAACCTCGTTTGCACCAACGGACCACGAACGAATCCTTTTCACTGAATTTACGAGCCAGAAACAGGGATGCCATTACCGGCATGACAGTCAGTGACAGAATTAGCGCTCCGGCCAGAGCGGACATGAAGCTGAAGGCCATGGGGCGAAACGGACCTGGCCAATGTCTCGGATCCGGATGGGTGTGCCATCCTCGCGGCTGTCGAGCACGATGTCACCGATGTCATCCAGCGACTTGACCAGTCCTCGGGCACGCACCAACCGCTGCTCGTCATGGTGCACAATGTAACCGCCGCCGGCATTGCTGTTGTTTTGTTCCAGTGCTTCGAAAACCGTGTTGAGCGGAATGTTGTAGTTCAGCAATGCGTTCGGATCGATTTGCACTTCATACGTCTTTAACTCGCCCCCAAACGTGTTCACCTCGATCACGCCGGGAACACTGCGTAACTGGAAGGCTATATTCCAGTCCAGAATTGTGCGCAACTCCTGCAGGCTGAAATCATAATCCGGCTTGGCGCGCACCTCGAACTGATAGATTTCTCCCATCCCGGTGGCGATCGGACCCATGGTGGGCGAGCCCAATTCCGGTGGGATCTCGGCACGTGCTTCGCTTAACCGCTCGCCGACAAGCTGGCGAGCCCAGTAGATATCTGTTCCTTCCTCGAACACGATGGTTACATTCGACAACCCAAAGCGCGTGGTGCTGCGAATTTCTTCCACATGGGGGATGCCGCTCATCGCCGTCTCAACCGGAAACGTGACGAACTGTTCCATTTCCTCCGGCCCAAGCGACGGTGCCGTGGTCAACACTTGTACCTGCACGTTCGTCAGATCCGGCACGGCATCGACCGGCAGGCGGAGCAGTGCGAAATGCCCTCGCCTTCGGCCACGGGATCGATGGTGGCCAAGTCATTTTCGTGATAGCCGAGAATATAAAGTTGCGAGCGGCTGACAGCAACCGACCGTTCCGCCTGCCGGACCGTTACGCGGAATTTCGGTTTTTCAGCTGAATATTCAATTATTTCGAGTCGAATTCCGCCGATCAACGCAAGGGAGCACGATTTCTGCTTGATTGTACCGTAGCCGACCGAAGGGCTCCCTTGCCGCAATGCGCTTTGTCAGGTCAAGATCCGACCTTGTCAGAAAGTCGTTATTCTGTCGGCTTGGGCGGCTTCTCGCCGAATTTGGCCTCGTACACTGCGGCGAATTTCTCCGCGGCTTTCGGATTGCACACAAAGCACTGCGACTCGGGACGGTTGTGCTCTTTGTACCAGTCGCCCTTTTTCTGGAACTCGGCCGCTAGTTTCGCATTGCACTGACCGCACTCGGATTCCGGCACACCATGCTCGGGACACCAATCACGTTGTGCAATATCAGCTGCGGCGGCAGGCTTGACACCATCGGTGGGCTCGACCACACCTTGCTTGTCAGCGTTTCCACAACCGGTCAGAACAAGCCCCATGCCGGTGGCCAGTGCAAACAGGGCAACTCGCGCCATTGAAAACGTTTTCATCATTTTCTCCTTTAGATTTTCATACAGTCAATCACAAAACAGCCGAGCGAATATTGTTCGAGCCCTAGAGAGGACTCTGGTGTGCCGGCGCTCGCACCCACGTGCTCACCGCGGGTGCATGCTGTCCGACGGCCCCCCAGGTCCGTCGGATGAACGGACGGGGGCGTTCGTTCGACGATTTGGTTGTGTGAGCTCGACACACGATACTTTGGTCCTTTGCCTCAAGAACTACGCAGAATTCGGGTCGGGCACGTACCGCGACTCCTGTTCGGCCGACACATCATCAACTTGCTTCGTCGTGACGGGGCCGCTGAACACCATGTACAACACCCGCAGGA
>JAJSAJ010000945.1 GCA_024274855.1 Planctomycetota bacterium
CCGGCTCGGCAAGCCGGACCTACAGCCGAGCCCGATCGTCGACGCTCCAAGATGCCCTTGATCCGATACGGATGACTGAGCCCCACGAATGAACGGGGGAGTTCGTGGCGATTCTGGTCCGGCTCGGCAAGCCGGACCTACGGCCGAGCCCGATCGTCGACGCTCCAAGATGCCCTTGATCCGATACGGATGACTGAGCCCCACGAATGAACGGGGAAGTTCGTGGCGATTCTGGTCCGGCTCGGCAAGCCGGACCTACAGCCGAGCCCGATCGTCGACGCTCCAAGGCCCTCCGAAGAGTCGACTGAGTGTCCCATTAAGAAAGCTGAAGTTGCACTCCTGGACCGTCGAATACGAAGGGAGTGGACCGTGATTCCAGGTACGGGGGGCAATTCTCCCATGACGTGGCTTTACGGGGGCCGCCGGTCGGTTCCGCCGTGGCTGGACTGGGCCGCTGCGGATCACGTCGAAGTGTTTGGCACTTCTGACCTTCCCACACCGAGGAATTTGAGTAGTATTAGAAACACAGGGCGGCAGGGCCGCAACCAAATCCAAGCTACCGCTGGCTTATGACAAGGGCGAACGATCGTTGGCAATTGGCAGGCCGTTGGTGTGATGCGTTCACCGACTGAGTTGCGACGATTGCCGACGGGTGCGAAATCGGCGTTCGCCTATCCTTGGGGACTCCGGCCAGGAGTTCAGCCTGTTCACCGCCGTGCCTTTGTTACGCCGATGAGTGTTTTGGCGACAGGTCGGGTGAAAAGAGGCAGCGTTGAGGGGTGGGCATGGAGCCTCGGCCTTGTTTCGAGTCGTGTGTGTGGTATACGCACACAGTGTGTGCGGATTAATATACGAGTAACCAGCAGTCTCGCTCCATCCGGAGCAGTGTTCCTTATGTTGGTTGCGGCCCCGCCGCTTCAGGTGCGTCATGAAACTGGAAAATCTGCGAAACATCGGCATCTCGGCTCATATCGATTCCGGTAAGACGACACTAAGCGAACGGATCCTGTTTTACTCGGGCCGAATTCACAAGATGGAGGAGGTTCGAGGTGATGGGTCGGGTGCGACGATGGATCATATGGATCTGGAAAAGGAGCGTGGGATCACGATCACCAGCGCCGCGACCAGCGTTCGGTGGAAGGCGCACGGAATCAACCTGATCGACACGCCCGGACATGTCGATTTTACCGTTGAAGTTGAGCGAAGTCTCCGCGTTCTCGACGGTGCCATCCTGGTGCTATGTGCTGTCGGTGGAGTCCAGTCGCAGTCGATGACGGTTGATCGGCAGATGAAGCGGTATCACGTACCCCGACTAGCCTTCATCAACAAGATGGATCGGACCGGTGCCGATCCGATGCGTGTTTGCGAACAGATGCGAGAGAAACTTGGGGATGATGCGATTCTGATGCAGATTCCAATAGGTGTGGGAGAGACCTTTGAAGGTGTTGTTGATCTGGTCACCCAGCAGGCGATTTACTTTGACGGTGTGAACGGTGAGACGTTACGGAAAGAACCGATTCCAGAAGAGTTGCAAGCGGAGGCGGCGGTTGCGCGCGGGCAGATGCTCGAGTCGCTGGCCATGTACAGCGATGATTTGATGGAACGATTACTGTCGGAAGAAGAGATTCCCGAGTCGGTGATTCATCCGGTGGTTATTGCCGGGGTCCAGCAGCAGGATGTGACGCCCGTGTTCTTGGGCTCCGCGTACCGAAACAAAGGCGTCCAGCCATTGTTGGACGCGATCATCCGGTATTTGCCATCTCCGTTGGGCCATGAAATCGACGCTCGTGGATTTGACGATCCGGAACAAACCGTTCAGCTGGCGCCTGATCCGGACGCCCCCTTCGTTGGCATGGCCTTTAAGATTGTAGACGATCCGTACGGTCAGTTGACGTTTGTGCGTATTTACCAGGGGACTGTCAGCAAGGGACAGACGTATTTTAATCAGCGATCCGGTCGGAAAGAGCGTTTCAGTCGTATCCTTCGCATGCATGCGGACAAACGCGAGGAGGTCGATCAGGCGTCGGCCGGGGATATCGTTGCGGTGATGGGCATTGACTGCGCCAGTGGTGACACGTACGCCGCTTCCCCCAAGTTCTGTTAGCTCGAAAATATGTTTGTGCCTGAGCCGGTGATTCAAGTTGCCGTTCGGCCGACAAATCGTGCCGATGCGGAGCGACTCGGCAAGGCCTTGGCTCGGTTCCGTAAGGAAGATCCGACTTTTCGAGTCCGGACCGATCAGGAGACTGGCGAGGTTGTGATTGCCGGCATGGGTGAGCTGCATTTGGACATTTACGTCGAGCGAATTCGACGCGAGTACAAAGTTGACGTTGAGGCGGAAGCGCCCAAGGTCAGCTACCGGGAATCTCCAAGGCAGATTGCCGAGTTTAACTACAAACTCAAGAAGCAGACTGGCGGGTCGGGCCAATATGCACACATTGTCGGGCGACTTGAACCGTGGGAAGGCGATGCCGAATTCGAGTTTGAGGAGCATGTGGTCGGCGGCCGAATACCGAAGCAGTATATCCCCTCGATTGCAAAAGGATTTCGCGATTGTCTGGCCAAGGGACCGCTGGCTGAATTCCGCGTGGTTGGTCTGAAGGCGGTGGTCGAAGATGGATCGTTCCACGAGGTCGACAGTAGCGACCGTGCCTTCCAGACATGTGCCCAACGTTGTTTTAGAGAGATCTTTCCGAAAACCAAGCCCGTGCTGCTCGAACCGATCATGAAAGTCGACATCGAGTGTCCTGAAAGCTATCAAGGCGCCATCGTCGGTGACGTGACCTCACGACGAGGTATTATCCTTGCGACGGAAATGCAAGAAAAACACGTGAATGTGGTCGCTGAAGTGCCTCTCTCCGAGACATTTGGCTACGCCACCGATCTGCGGAGCATGACGCAAGGGCAGGGGACATTCACCATGGAGCTAGCTCTTTATCGGCGAGTCCCGGCCGCACTCCAAGAGGCGATCATCGCCGAAAAAAAAGAGGCCCAACTTGTCAACAGCCAATAGGTCTTGTTTGGCGAGTTAGGTCTAACGTGCAGTGTCATCGTCGAACCATCCGTAGGCAGCTTGAAGGGCACGATGGACAGCCTCGGTTACATCGGCAAATCGAACCGGCTTGGAGAGAACGGAAAGCGAGGCGATTGTCCTCGCTTCCTGCACAATTCCCTCGTCAAGCGCCGCGGACAACAGAATACATGGCATGGCCCACCGCAGCCGCTTGACGCGGCGAATGGTCTCGAGTCCGGACATCCGAGGCATGTGCATGTCGGTTAACAATAAGTGAACCGGCTCGCGCTGGACGATTTTCAACGCTTCGTCACCATCACTTGCCACAATCGTATGGAACCCGCGAGGCTCGAAGACACTTCGCAATGTCTCTCGAAATGCGCGATCATCGTCGGCGATCAGTAAGTTGGGCGCAGTTCCAGTCACCACACATCCTCCACGCGAACCACCGGTTCGGTCGACGCTCGCGACCCGCAGCGTTCACAATAGGACCAGCCAGTCCGCTGCCAGTCAATACTAGCTCGTAACCAACCAGTAATCGAGCAACTTCCTCGCAGCCCAGGTGCCGCGTCGCGTGCCCGACAGCTTAGTGCAGCGTCGTCATCCGGATTGGATACGTAGCAATTCAAGTGCCGTTTTGGGGCCTCTTGTCGCGGAAAATATTCCGTGCGTCTGTAAGTCAATTGATTGTAATTGGTTAGGTCGGTTTTTTTAGGGCCGGTTCTTTCCGTGAGTGGCGTCAATCGTCGATGGTCGGGAGGCGTGTCGAGTGTCACAATCTGTCGAAACGGCAGAAACTGTCACCCGAATGGGATATGGCCCGACCGTTGCAGCCCGGTGCTCGAGCGACGCAACGGGAAAAAGAAGCCCAACAACAGGCGGGTGGTGGGTTGCGTCCCGCCACGACGGTCGTATACTGGGCGATGTTCTTGAGTACAGGCCGTCCCTTTCGGTGTGACGAGACGGGGGGGACATTCCGATTCGTGCGCTCCATTCGCTCGATGATCGAGCTTACGGTTTGTTAACGACTTGGGTTTTGGGCTGTGAAATGCATAGTGCACTACGTCGGGAGTCGGTCGTTGGGCCCCCCGAGCGGTAGTTTGGGTTTGGTTGTGGCGCTGCCGCCCTGTATGACAAACTTCGAAGATTGTTGAGTTTTTGACAAAGTTCGAGCGACCAGCGAGAGCGGGTTGTTGGTGCCCCGAGTGGTCGCTTGGATTTGGTTGCGGCCTTGCCGCCCTGTGGGACAGAAAGTAATCCGGTGGATACTCCGACGACTCCGCAGTCTTTTTTTGCTCGGCACGAGTTTCTGATCCGGCGACTTCATTCGCTGTCGGGTTTAATTCCCGTTGGGGCGGTTATGACGATCCATTTGACCGCGAATGCGAGTCTTTTGGACAGTCCCGCCACGTTCCAACGTGCCGTGTATCAGATCCATTCGGTTGGCCACGCATTGCCACTGGTCGAATGGGCATTCATTTTTTTACCCATCCTATTTCACGGCCTATTTGGCTTGATCATTATTCAGGGTGCGGTTGTCAACACGGGGAGCTATTCGTACGCCAACAATGTACGGTATGTCTTGCAACGCGCTTCGGGATTGATTGCGTTCGTCTTCATTCTAGGGCACGTCTTCCATATGCACGGTTGGTTCCACTTTGATTCGTGGATGCAGGCCATTGTTGAGCCGTTGGGGGGGGCCCAGTTTCGGCCATTCAATGCCGCATCGACGCTCGGACAAGCCATGCATGGTGTTGTGATTCCCGTGTTGTATGCGATTGGACTGAGTGCGTGTGTTTACCACTTGGCCAACGGCATTTGGACAATGGGGATCACCTGGGGGGCTTGGACATCGCCGGCAGGCCAGAAGCGAGCGAATTGGGTGGCCGGAATCATCGGTGTCGGCTTGGCCGGGTTGAGCGCAGCGGCCCTGATTGGTGCGACGACGGTTGACGTTCCGGCGGCAATCAAGGCCGAGGACGCCATGTACCATGCCAGAGTTGAGGCGGCCATCGTGCCTCCGAGCCCGCATAAGCGGGCTGCTAGCGGTGAGCATCCCTAATGCGGTGTTTGCCTGTCCGGTGCCGCGGCCACGTAAGGCGGCCGTCCGGAGCGTGTGCCAAGGCCGAGTTCCCGAATAGGTTCACTTGAGAGGCTGGATCGAATTCAATTGCCATGGCGTAAGGCGGATTACGAAGTTAGTCGCGGACATCGAACGAGAACGTGCAAATCCGGTTTGTGACACGCTCTCGGACAAGAATAACGCGAAATATCGTCAACTTTTTCACGAAGACTAGCGACCAACGGGAGCGGCTTGGTGTCCCGAGCGATCGCTTGGATTTGGTTGCGGCCCTGCCGCCCTGTATTACGAACTTCAAAGATCGTTAAGTTTTTGACAAAGTTCCAGCGACCAACGGGAGCGGCTTGGTGTCCCGAGCGGTCGCTTGGATTTGGTTGCGGCCCTGCCGCCCTGTGACAAACTGAAGGTTTTCTGATGGTAGAAAAACGTGTGATGGTCATCGGTGGCGGGCTGGCCGGTCTAGCAGCAACCATGAAACTGGCCGAGCTCGGAATCGACGTCGACCTGATGAGCTTAACACCGGTCAAGCGATCGCACAGCGTCTGTGCTCAGGGGGGCATTAATTCCTGTAACGACCAGACGCGACCGCTCGGCGACACCGAGTGGAAGCATTTTGATGATACCGTCTATGGGGGGGATTTTCTGCAGCATCAGCCACCCGTGAAGGAGATGACGGATTGGGCGCCCGCCATCGTTGATCTGATGGACCGGTTGGGAGTGACGTTCAATCGAACA
>JAJSAJ010000946.1 GCA_024274855.1 Planctomycetota bacterium
ATGGGGGTCCCTCGACAAGCGTTCTCCTCCATTTCGCTACTGATAGGAGAACGGATAGTTCGACGTTGGCAATGGCATATTTGCGGCACTCCGCATCACGTTGATTACTGCACGCTCGAAAGGAGCTTTCATGAATCGTCAAACGAAAAACTCGAACCCTCCGTCATCGCGACGCGACTTTTTGAAACGAACCGGGACGCTGGCCGCCGGCGCGACGCTGGCCGGCGCAATGATCCCACAGGTCCATGCCGCGTCGGACGACACGATTCGGTTGGCACTGGTCGGTTGTGGAGGTCGCGGTAGCGGCGCCGCCGCCAATGCGTTCCAGGCAGCGGGTGGACCGGTCAAGCTGTATGCGATGGCCGACCTGTTCGACGACAGACTTCAGCGATCGTACAAGTCGCTGAAGACTCAGTTCGCCGCTCAGATGGATGTGCCGGCCGATCGCCAGTTTCTGGGTTTCGATGCCTACAAGAAGGCAATCGATTCGCTGCGGCCGGGTGATATTGCTTTATTAACGGCCTATGCCTACTGCCGTCCGGTGCAGGTGGCCTACGCGGTTCAGCGGGGCGTGCATGTCTTCATGGAAAAGCCCTTCGGATCCGATCCTGGTGCGTTGCACAAGCTGCTGGCTGTCGATCAGACCGCGAACAAAAAGAACGTGAAGATCGCAGCCGGCCTGATGTGTCGCCACTCGGTCGCGCGCCAGGCGTTTATCGATCGCGTTCACGACGGATTGCTCGGTGATATCCAGCTGATTCGAGCCTATCGATTGGATCCGGGCGGCCAACTCGGCAATAGCACTCCACATAAGAACGAGCTCGAGTGGCAGATCCGGCACCGGACCCAGTTTCAGTGGGGTGGAGCCGGGTTGTTTATCGAGCTGATGATCCACCAGATCGATGAGTGTTGTTGGCTGAAGGACGCGTGGCCCGTTTCGGCGAATGGCATGGGGGGCCAGGTGGCCAGGAGCCACGACTGCGGCCAAAACTTGCACAATTACTCCATCGAATACACGTTTGCCGATGGCGCAAAGGCGATGGTCTACGGTCGCACAATGCCCAATTGCTACAACGATTTCGCGACCTATGTTCACGGCACGAAGTGCGCCGGACAATTCTCGGGACACGTGCATCGTGCGACGGTCCACACGTACAAGGACCAACGCATAACGGCCGACAACATCGATTGGAAGGCAGAGAAAGAACCCTGCTCGCCATGGCAGGCTGAATGGAACGTCTTCCTTCAGAACATCCGAAAAGACGCGCCACACAATGAACTGCGACGTGCTGCCGAGTCGAACTTTGTTTCTCTGATGGGCCGAGCCGCCTCGCACCTAAGCCGGATCGTCACCTGGGATGAAATAACCGCGTCGAAGTTCCAGTTCTGTCCGTACGTCGACGACCTGACATGGGATAGCCCTCCGCCCGTCAAGTATGACAAAAACGGATACTATCCAGCCCCGATCCCCGGACAATGGACCGAGTTGTGATGGGCGTTTAGTCTCAGTACCTACGATGTGCGCGCCGTGCGCGCATCGTGTCCGACGAACATCCAGGTCCGTCGAATGGTAGCCATTCACGCCGCTGGGGTCTGACGCAATTTTCGGCGGAGAAAGCGTTTCTTTACGCGAACACATTTGTTGCCGAAAATGGGTCTGACCCCTTGGAAGCAAGCCGGCGGCCTACATTCCGTGAACGGTTACGTCGAATGAACGGACGTGGGCGTCCGTTCGACAACACTGGTCGTGGCTCCGCCACTTGGGTTGCGGGCGAAACCCGCGTTAGTCTGTGCGGCGTGCGGAGAGTCAGCGCCGGCGCTGCCGCCCCCAGGTACGATGAGCTTTTGGTCTTGCCCTCACCCACTTCTCTCCAGAAAGGCGTCCCCAAGATGGCCCGACTTCCTTGGCGCCCCATAGTCTTGGCATGCTAAGCGTTCTTCATTCTGGCCGGTAACGCACGAGCAGCCTCGGACACGGCCAACCACACCGCCTCGTTCTCGGGCATCTATCCGCAGCTTGCGATGTTCAACAGCCAGCGTGAATGCGGGATCGGAGCGGTCGTGCTGTGGCAGAATCGATTATGGGCCATAACCTATTCGCCCCATCGTCCGACCGGCTCGGACGACAAGCTGTACGAGATCACACCCGAGTTGACCATGGTCGCCAGACCGGAGAGCATCGGTGGAACGCCGGCCAATCGTATGATCCATCGCGAATCCGATCAGCTGATTCTCGGACCTTATTTCATTAACCGCCAGCGCAACGTTCGCGCGATCGGTTACGACGTGATGCCTGGCCGCTTGACAGCCACAGCCCGACATCTAACCGATCCTGCAAATAAAGTATACATGCTAACGATGGAAGAGGGACTTTACGAAATCGACGTGAAATCGCTTGCGGTCAACACGCTTTTCCAAGATGGCAACAGACGCAGGCCAAAGTCAATCGACGCTCCACATTTACCGGGCTATCACGGCAAGGGAGGCTACAGCGGTCAAGGCCTGCTCGTCTATTCAAACAACGGTGAGTGGGGATCCTGGAAGAACCCGCTATCGCACGACCCTGCCGGGTGCCTGGCACAATGGGACGGCAAGCAGTGGTCCGTTGTCCAGCGAGCTCAGTTCACAGAAGTCACGGGCCCGGGAGGAATCCAGGGCAACTCAGGTTCCAACGATCCGATCTGGGCAACCGGCTGGGACAGTCGATCGGCGATTCTCGAGCTGCTCGACCATGGACAGTGGCTCCGGTTTCGTTTGCCGAAAGCGAGCCATACGTACGATGCCAGACACGGCTGGTTCACCGAGTGGCCACGAATTCGTACTCTCAACGACCAGTCGCTATTAATGACTTTGCACGGCATGTTCTTTGAGTTTCCGAAGACGTTCTCGGCGTCGAACCGGCGCGGCATCCGACCTCGTTCAAGCTATCTGAAAATGGTCTCGGACTGGGAGCGATTCCGCGGAAAGCTGGTTTTTGCTTGCGACGATGCTTCGACCTTGGAAAACCCACTCTGTGGGCAATCGCAATCAAACCTATGGTTTGTCGACCCAGAGCAACTGGACCGTTTTGGGCCGCGCGAAGGCTTCGGGGGCGTGTGGGTTGACGATTCGGTCCAACGAGGCGAACCGTCCGATCCCTATCTGCTGACCGGTTATGATCGGCGAGTTGTCCACCTGATGCACCAGGCGAGCAAGCCGGTTTCTTTCACATTCGAAGTTGATCGCCATGGAGACGGGCGTTGGACGGAGCTGCTGCGGCTGACCGTGCCC
>JAJSAJ010000947.1 GCA_024274855.1 Planctomycetota bacterium
TGAAACGCGGATTACGATAGTTGTAAAGCATTGGGAACTCGGCCAGAATCATGGTCCCGTTTTCATCGCAAATATCCGCCCACAGTTTTGGTGGCGGCTGGGTATGAGTACGGAACACGTTCATGCTCATCTCCCTCGCTTAGTCCACCAAATAGGCATGTTCCTTGCCGGTAATGACGTTCCCCCAAGTCCACTCATGGACCAAATTCGAACCACGCAGCCAAAGCGTCCGTCCGTTAAGTTCATAGTTTCCGTCGACGACCCGGATTTCTCGCATACCGAACCGAATCGCTACGCGGTCGAGTACTTTGTTCGCATGCAACAACCGGACGTCGGCCGTATACAAGTTGCATTGCTCGAATGTCCACGGCTTAAAGTCCGGCATGGGAACGTCGATGAAGAAATGCTCGCCGGCAAGCGGGTCTTTCACCGGTCTGCAGCGAGCTTGCGTGGCGGCCGAGCCGACAATGTCTCCCTGGGGCCAGGGCCGCACGTCCGCAACTAGTTTCAACTGGTCAAGCCGTTCGTGTCCGGCCAAAGTGACGCGAAGTCGCACTTGGCTACCCGCTAGGTCCGGGATGGCAAGCCCCCATTTCATATACGCCTGCTGTGCGAAATCGATCCAAATATCGTCGGTTACGGCTGGCAGACGAGGGCGTTTCGGCCCCCAAATCAATCCGGCGGGAAACAGGAACTGTCCGCTCTTGGAGCGTCGCACACCAGCAGCTCCAGGGATCTTCAGTACGATTTCATTCTTGCCGGGCCGGAGCACATCGGGGCTGAGCAAGACGAAGTACGGCCCGGTCGGTTCGTTGTAACCAACTTGCCGCCCATTGATATATGCCGTGGCCCCATAGTCGATGCGATTCCAACGTAGCACTGCCAAGCTGTGTGCCTGAGCAGCCGAAATATCAAACGTACGTTGAATCCAGACAAAGCGAATATCGGTTGCGTCTTTGTGATTCAGTTCCGTAAAGTGGCCCGGCAGTGTGACCGGACGCCATTGAAGCGGTTTACGCCCGATTTCAGTGAAAGCCGATTCGCTTCCCTCGCCGACAGCATATTTCCAATGGCCGTTCAGTAGAACGCTGTTGGCTCGCCGCATCTCCGCAGCCAAACCGAAATGATTGCAAACGCATAGGCTGAGCAAGAGACATCCAATGGACAGGACGCGGTGTATCATCAGGCACCTCGGTTAATTGTTGCAGCGGTCACAAGCAAATCGGTCAAGCCAGTTTAGAGTGTGGCACACTCGCTCGAGCAGTGCGGCCAATGAGTGACCACGCGGGCGCGAGCGCCGGCACACCAGGATCTCTGAGAAGAGCGGCAACAGGCAACGCTCACACCCATCAACCCGTGTGTGGCACGCAATCTACTGTTAACGGGACTAATAACCTCAAACATTGTTAGATTTCTGGCAATGGACTATTGTATTCCGACGCGAGTGGAATCGGCCGCGACCCGTGCATCGATGTGTTCAAAGTACACAGGGCTTGAAGTTCCGGCCGATTCGAATCGGATGTCACTTCCATGGGGTCATTCCCCATTGTTCGAGCTGCTTCTCCGCCCATTCCAATGTCCTGCCGGTATGACAGCCCGTGCACGCATTGGGGACTCCATACTGACGCGTATCGTCCGGTGTAATGAATCCAAAAACGTGGGTGCGGACTGTCAGCGGAGATGACTTGAGATGCCGGGCCATTTTAGGCATGTGGCAGTCGATACACGAGGCCCCTCCACAGGACGTGTGGGCCTGTCGGTTTTTCTGGTGGGGACCGATTACCGAACCGTAGTCATGGCACTTCATGCAAAGGGCATCTCCGGGCGGCGTGGTCGACGTGGAATCCAGCTTATGCGGATCATGACAATCGAAGCACGTGATGCCGTGTTTGTACATGATCGAGTGAACGAATTCATTGCCCTGCATTCGGTTCTTCTTGCCAACGCCGTTTGCGTAGAATTCCTTCGATTCCTGCCCCAGCCGGAACGGTGCCTGTAGCTTATAGTTGATCAGTGGTTTGCCGGGCTCAAAGCCTTTGGGGTAGTCCCGGACATCGCCGAACAGGTCTTTCAGCTCCAGCCTCTCCATGCGTTTGTCTCGGTTTCTCATATGGCACTGCAGGCAAACTTCCGTGGCTCGGTGCGAATCATGATCGGATGCCTTGTAGATGCTCTCTTTGCGTTCGTCCTTGGCATGCACACTTCCTGGCCCATGACAGCTTTCGCAACCGATTCCGGCCTCAATGCGTTTCTGTTGACTCATGAATCCGACAAAATGGCATCCGTCACATGTTCGCGACGTAAAGACCTCTTTGCTGTCATGGACGAAACCCTCGGCGTACCAATCCTTATAGGATGCGTATGGCTGCCAACGCTGTAGTTGGGTGTTCCATTGATAGTTGCCGATGATGTAATCCGTTTTTTTTCTGGTTGATTGCTCGCAGCATGTACCGCTGTTTGAATTTTCCGCCGATCGTAAAAACAATGTCGTTGCGGGAAAAGTCCGCATCCTTTGGTAGCGTTGCGAAATTACCGAGTAATACGCCAGGATGATCCTTGACCGATTGGATCATCTTCTCGTGGCGGGAAGATGACCAGGCTGCATATTCTTCTTCGTGGCATTCAGCACATGTTTGCGAGCCGACGTGAACTGCCGTACGCTGTGCGGCCGGTTGTTGTGAGATCGTGGCCCCGACACGTGGACGAGTCAGTTGTGCATACAGTTGCTCGTCCTTGTGTCTCTTGTCGGATGGGGCATATCGACCGAGCCCGGCGGCCAGTCCGACGATCAACAGAACCAGAATCGCTGATTGGCTCGCGTATCTAATCATGTTTGTTCCTTTTCCTTCAACACGACACACACATATACACTTGCACATTATTTCGAATAGGAAGGCCCGTGTTACGATTGTTGTGTGCTTGCCATTGGCAGGCGATGTATTATCGGCCACTCCGATTGATATTAGCAATCGGCCAGCTCGGGCACGTCGGCTTTATCGGTGAACTGCGCGACTTCGTCGCTCTCAACGGAAAGATTTCTTCAATGACCATGGGTTTCCCCTTTTGATAGACCTTCGCCGCCTTCCTGATCATCTCCGCCGGTACGCCGCTCGAATCCTGAA